>NZ_NMPS01000178.1:0-108289 GCF_002261125.1 Siphonobacter sp. BAB-5385
GTATTCAAATGCTTCTTCGACGTTGTTGCTATTGTCTTAATCGTACCAGAGTGGAATTGAAATATCATGTACGTATACTCGTAATCCAGGACTGCTCTTTGTCTTAATCGTACCAGAGTAGAATCAAAACTTTAGCAAGGCAGCTCAACGACTGACGCAAACCCCTACGGATTGCAACGCAAGTGACTGAAGTCGTCCATCGAGATTAGGTTGTAATCGTCCTCCAGGCAATCAAACAAAGCCCCACTTCTCACTTGCAGATTACACTACTCCATACGATCAATCACTAACAGAGATTTGGTAAGTCTTCTCTTGACTTCCTTAACGAAACACCCTTTCACTCAACCTGCTGCTTTTCGCTGAGTCCAGTCCTGTCATTCTTGTAAAATCAAACATTTTTGATCGTATTCGTTAATTAATGCGTACCTTTACGAAATAATAGGTTTCTGCCTTTGCTTTTGCTGACATAGTTTAGGATCATTCTTTCCTCTATCACCAGTTTTCGCTCTCTCAGCTACCGCTTTTTTTGCACTTAAACGGTTTTTCGGGCAGTTGCTGCCAGAGGCCAGATGTTTCGAATTTGCTTCTTTTTCTCACTTGATCCGGTTTTTATAGCCATTGCCTGCCTGGCTGCTCTCTGGCGAGCGACTTGCGTTTCTTAACTCACCTAACGTATACGTATCCCCAGCGTAAATTTTTAATTGATTTTCTTAGGTCTACTCGTATAACGATAGGTTTGAACGTACCGCCTCCTTGATAACGCCATCCCGACATTCCTCAAACCGCATCAAATTTACCTATATACCACAGGAAACCATTAGCTCATACTTTACTTACCGGCATACGATTAAACCATAGACCATGAACTTTCAAGATTTAAATTTAATTAAACCTATACTCCGGGCCTTAACCGATACAGGTTATACGCAGGCTACTGAGATTCAATACACGGCCATTCCACCGGTTCTGCAAGGCAAGGATATTATTGGTTGTGCCCAGACGGGCACGGGCAAAACAGCCGCTTTCGCTATTCCGGTCCTCCAGCTGCTGAGTCAGAAAGCATCCGCTAAATCCGGCATCCGGGCTCTGGTCCTGACGCCCACGCGGGAACTGGCCATTCAAATCGATGAAAATTTCCGAACCTACGGAAAATATCTGCCTCTGAAACGGCTGTCCATTTTTGGTGGGGTGCCTCAGGGGAAGCAGGTAACAGCGTTAAAAAAAGGAGTAGATATTCTTATTGCCACACCGGGCCGACTCCTGGATTTAATGCAGCAGGGATTCGTAAGCCTTTCTCAGTTGGAAATACTGGTTCTGGACGAGGCCGACCGTATGCTTGACATGGGCTTTGTGAACGATGTCAAGAAGATTCTTACGAAGATACCGGCGGCCAAACAAACGCTGTTTTTTTCAGCGACTATGCCGACTGCAATTCGTAAATTTGCCAATACGATTTTACGCCGTCCCGTCGAAATTAATGTAACACCGGTTTCGTCCACGGCCAAAACGGTCCAGCAGTCGGTGTATTTCGTGGAGAAGAAACAGAAAACGGGCTTACTTGTTACGCTGTTAAAAGATACTTCCATTCGCCGTACCCTGGTTTTTACCCGCACCAAACACGGAGCAGACAAGCTGGTCAAACAGTTGGCTCAGATGGGTATTCAGGCAGCGGCCATTCACGGCAATAAGTCTCAAAACGCCCGGCAGAAAGCGTTAAACGATTTCCGGGATAGCCGAATACGAGTACTGGTGGCTACGGATATTGCCTCTCGGGGCATTGATATTGACGAATTACCCCACGTCGTAAATTATGAAATTCCCGAAGTACCCGAAACGTACGTGCACCGTATTGGACGTACCGGAAGGGCGGGATTTAACGGGGTCGCCGTTTCCTTTTGTAATTCAGAGGAAAAGGCAGACTGGATGAACATCCAGAAATTGATAGGCATTCGTATGCCTATGATGACGTACAGCAACCCCGCTGGGGAAGCTATTAACCATAAATGACCAACTATGAGTGAATCTTTTTCGAAGAAAGAAAATCAGAAGAAAAAAGCGAAGAAGAAGCAGGATAAAGCTCAAAGAGTAGAAGAGCGGAAGACCAGCAATAATAAAGGCAAATCGATGGAGGACATGATGGCCTACATTGATGAAAATGGCAATCTGACTTCTACGCCGCCGGATATCCGCAATCGGAAAGAAATTAATCCGGAAGATATTCGCTTAGGAGCGGCTGCCATTATTCAGGAAGACCCGCAGCGAACCGGCATTGTAGCCGTGTTTAACGAAGCTAAAGGTTTTGGGTTTATCACCGATGATGAAACCCGGGAAGATTTGTTCTTCCACTCCAGTCAACTGGCACAACCCGTCAAACAGCGGGATCGCGTCACGTTTGAAAAAGAAAAAACGGCCCGAGGATTCAGTGCCGTTCGGATCAATAAAGTAAGTAAATAATAAATCAGTTAAACCATCTATTTTCATGCAAGAAGGAATCGTTAAATTCTTCAACCAAACCAAAGGTTTCGGATTCATTACGCCCACCGAAGGTGGCCAGGATGTCTTTGTTCATATTTCCGGTCTTACGGATGACATTCGTGAAAACGACAAAGTGGTTTTTGAAGTAGAAAACGGCAAAAGAGGCCTTAACGCCGTAAACGTACGCGTCGTTTAGGTATCTGCGATGACTACGCTGATCTGGGTAACCCAGTTTAGCACCGAGTACAAGAACTCCCGAAGTGAAGCGATGGAAAGCCGCTACTTCGGGAGTTTTTCGTTTTTAAAGCCTATCGCAGCAAAACCGGACCTATCCGGTTGATTACTTCTTCGAAGCAGTCCTGACGGTTTCCACTTCAATTTAGGTTGGGTTGAAGATCGGCCGAATCTACGGCTCTAAGAAGTTTGTAGGGGTGCGAATAAGAGCCGTAGATCCAGTAAGGAGGGATTTTAATCCGTTCTGCATTAAAGACCAGTGCTGCATTTATGTAACGATTGTTTGCTAGTCAGGTTTTCCTGACTCATTGACTCTTGCCTTCTGAGTTTTGATCTTTGCATCGAAAAAGACATTTGTCCGAAGCCAAGGCTAAGGGTACGGCCAGCTGGTACCTCCAGTACGAATCAGTAGCCCCTCTTTCGCGTCAACCGATCGCTGAGAAATTGATGAAAACTATTTTACCCACGTCTCTACAAATCGATAAACGTGCTGAGGCTATTTCACTGTTTATCCTTCTCCTGCTTTTCCTTGCCTGTTATCATTGTTACGCTCAAATCCCAAAAGCCATGAATACAAATCCCTTGTTATGCGATCCCGAGACGGGCGTTTGCGAAATCCCTGGACAAGTCGAAAATAAAAGCCTTGATCCCATCAAAGCAGAAGATAAACCCGTTAAAATCATTTATTTCACCGACCCCATTTGTTCATCGTGCTGGGGAATCGAGCCGCAGTTAAGAAGATTGAAACTGGAGTATGGCCCATCCGTAGCGTTTGAGTACCACATGGGTGGATTACTTCCCGACTGGAGTTACAATAGCGGCGGCATTAGTAAACCCTCCGATGTTGCTCATCACTGGGACGAAGTAAGTGCTCATTACAAAATGCCCATTGATGGCGATGTATGGCTGGAAGACCCGCTGGACTCTTCGTATCCGCCTTCCATTGCCTTTAAAGCGGCTCAGCTTCAGGATGAAAAGAAAGCCATCTCCTTTTTACGGTTACTCCGGGAAATGGTATTTCTGGAGAAAAAGAACATAACCAAATGGGAGCACCTGGCCCATGCGGCTACCCTGGTGGGCTTAAACGCAGAAGAGCTCAGGCAAGCATATGAGCACCAGGCCCAGGACTTATTCAAGGCAGATCTGGCCCTGGCCCGTCAGATGGGCGTTCGGGGGTTTCCTTCCATTTTCGTTACGAATGCGGCGGGAAAACAGGAGTTCATATACGGTGTTAAACCCTACAGTACGTTTGAAAACGCTATTAAAACCGTTTATCCTTCCATCGAAAAGCGTGCGTTTCATTCCTCCTGGGAGAGTCTGTTCCAGCACTATCCCACCCTCACGATACGCGAATTTTCCGAACTCAGTAACTTGCCGCTGACAGAGGGAGAGGCTATTTTGAGAAAATTAGCCAGTGAACATAAACTTAATGTAGTTCCTTCCAAAAATGGTCCCCTTTTTCAAAGGGTCGATTATAAACGCTAAGGTGTAGTCAATCAAACGGAGGGCATGATTAAAGAATCATGCCCTCCGTTTTTACGTATACCGCAGTAGCATTTCTGAGCAGATAGCACAGAAAAACCATGCCGGCCAGGGATGCCTTGACAAGTACGAGCGGAACGTCGAAAATGCCAGTAGATTTAGCCTTATTCAACCCTCTGACTGATTCGTACCTGATCGGGTTCTAAAGGCTTTCGCTTGCTCACCATTTGTACTACAGACCTCAAAGCGAACTATGCTGGCCCTGGGTTTAGATGCGTGCCCTTTCTTCTGCACGCTTTCCCAAAGCAGGTAAGGCTTTCGGATACGAGTTTTAGGGAATCATGTCAGCTATTTTACCCGTATTGAAATTATTAAAGTGAAATATTTGTATATCCATAAGTCAGAACCCGCTTTTGTACCTTAATCTTTCTGACGAACTGGTCTTCTCCCTACAACGAGTATTTCAATCCGTTCCCATGTCTCGCAAAACGTATGTTTCCTAATCCTGATTTTAGGTAGCCTTACGGCATTAGGACCCTTTTCCATTGATATGTACCTGCCGGGCTTTCCGGCCATTGCCAAAGATTTGCACACGACGGCGGCGAAAGTCTCGCTTTCGCTGTCCGGATTTTTTATTGGTATCTCCGTCGGACAATTATTGTACGGACCCTTACTCGATCGGTTTGGGCGGAAGAAACCCTTGTACGTTGGACTGGTGATCTACATCCTGGCCTCGGCGGGCTGTGCATATACCGAAAGTATCGATAGTCTGATTTTCATGCGGGTCATTCAGGCCATTGGTAGTTGTGCGGCTTCGGTTGCTTCCATTGCCATGGTCCGCGATTTGTTCCCGGTGAAGGATAACGCCAAGGTATTTTCGCTACTCCTGCTCGTGGTAGGAGCTTCCCCCATGATTGCCCCTACCGTGGGTGGCTACGTTACTTCGGTATTTGGCTGGGAAATGGTATTTATGATCCTGATGGGGATGGGACTGCTGATTTTACTGGCCGTTTTCCTGTGGCTACCCGATAGTTACCAGCCCGACTCCTCCATTTCCCTGAAGCCGAAACCCATTCTGCAAAACTTCTGGAAGGTCTTACGGGAACCGCAGTTTTATACCTATGCCTTCACGGGAGCCATTGCCTTTGCCGGACTCTTTGCCTACGTTTCCGGTTCGCCCATTTTATTTATGGAAGTCTTTCATACCGACGAAAAGGTGTACGGCTGGATCTTTGCCTTTCTTTCCGTGGGATTTATCGGGTCAAGTCAGGTCAATACGTTAGTGCTAAATAGATACAAGAGCGAACAAATTGTCAGAGTAGCCCTGATGAGTCAGGTGCTTATCGCTCTGACTTTTTTAGTGGTAGCCTTGAACGGATGGCTGACGTTGCCCATTACGCTTGTTTTTCTCTTCCTGTTTTTAAGCTGTATTGGGTTTACCAATCCTAATGCTTCCGCCTTGTCCTTAGCCCCCTTCGCTAAAAATGCGGGTAGTGCCTCGGCGTTGATGGGAGCCGTACAAATGGGCATGGGAACCCTGATCTCGGTGTTAATGAGTCAGTTTGAAGAGCCCTCGGCCTTACCGATGGTGGCTGCCATGGCGGGTTCTGCCAGTCTCGCCCTGATTGTGTTACTGGTGGGTAAGAAAACCATTAAACAGCAAGTGGAAGTGCAACAGGACGCGGAAGCAGCCTTTTTACATTAACCTCGACTCTCGTTTTACGTATTGAAGGGATAGTGCTGCGTTCACCTTTATAAAACCAGCTCATCCTATTTGTATGCTTTGTATGCAAAAATTACAGGTAGTATCCGTTAAAAGACGAGTAAAGGTTTCCAGACTTTTCAGTATCCGCTCCGTCACCGTAATGATTAGTTGATACCTAGATCTGTTGCAATGAAAGTCAAACGTGAACATACGGTCGAGCGATTACAGCCGCTGGATTTAAAGCTCAAGGGCTTTAAAATGTACGAGGGGCATCCGTCTTCGCCGTGACTACCTGACTATTCGCGTCGGGACTTTTATAAAATAGGCCTTTCCAGTGGGGAGAGTCTCTTTCATTAAGCCGATCAAACCTTGTTCGTCCGGTAGCATAGTCTGTTTTTTGCTACCCCGCAAATCCTGTATTCCTGGAAGTTTAAATCCGGTCTGTTCACCCAGGCTTTTAGTAAAGAGTCTTCAGGAATCGCCTTTTTCAGCAAATGCTGGAAGTGCTACCGGACGCCCCGCGGACAACATCCGAACCCGGATAATAAATTTCTGTACACGGGGCTCAGCCTAGCCGTTGTTTTTGACAGCCTTCCATCGGACCGATCACTTACTAACGCAGCCCTTATGCATTTGGGTAGGTGACAAAATCGGTGGCTTTGGTTCGTATCGGGACAGTTTTGAACTGTACAATAAAGCGGCCTCTACCTCCAAAAAGATTCATGTGGTGGCTGGAGCCGTCCATTACGATCTGTACGATGATCCAAAGGCTACGGGTGAGGCTATTGAGCAGCTTATTCCCTTTTTCCGCGAAAATCTGGGATAACTGAAAAAGAAGCGAGTAGGGTGCACTAAGACCGTACTCGTTCATAAAACTTTAGTGTTCAAACAATTATTCACCTAAAAAGGAAAGTACCAATTGGTTAAGTTTTTGGGGTTGTTCAAAAGGCAAATAATGGGTAGCCTCCGGGAAAATTTCCAGTCGGGCGTTTTTGATCAGTTTTTGCATCAGCTGGCTATGCGATTCCAGAATGACATCGTTCTGACCCGCGATGAGTAATACGGGACTATTGATTTTCTGAAGATCCGTTGCCGTCAACTGCGGCTGGGCAAGCATCAACCGAAGCAGGCGATGATCCCCGGAATTCTGCTTTACCTGGTTTTTAAACATCGTCAGTACTTCTTCTTTGATTCCGTCGGGCGAAAGATTGGCCCCAATAGCGATGAGTTTCCCTACTTTTTCGGGATAGCTCCGGGCAAAAGACAGACCCGTATTTCCACCGTCGCTCCACCCCAGAATATGTACTTTGGGAAGGTTTAATTGGGCCATTAGTTTAGTAAGATCGCTGGCAAAGGTGTCGTACGTATAGTCAGCGGAAGATTGATTCGTACTTTTCCCCTGCCCTCGCGTATCTACGGCAATCACCCGATAGTGTCTGGACAAAGCCGGAATTTGCTGGTAAAAATCGGCTATACCCCCGTTGTTCCCGTGCAACAAGACCAGTGGATCTCCTTGCCCATAGGTTTCATAGTACAGCTTGGCATCTCCCAAATCCGCATAGGCACCACTGGAATCCTGCCCATAGCGGGTCTTTTTTGCTGCTTCATAATGTTGGTATACCTGCAGCATCGTACGGGTCATTGCGTCCGGCTCTTCTAAAGATTCGGTTGAACGGTCGGCTGGCGTTTCCGTCGTATGTTTCGCGTAACTGACGGCCACGTTGGCAATAAAAGTACCGGCGTGTTTTTCCCAATCCCCCTGACTTTGATAGCGGAACAGTAACTGATTCGCGAGCGATTTTTTGGCCGATAATCCGAAGATGAAGTTATCCTGAGCAGCAGCCGTATGCTGAACGAGTTGCAGGGTGAAGGCAACTTTCCCCGTCCGGGTTGCTCTGAGCTGGTAGCTGGAAAGATCGATGGTTTGCCAGCCGGTAGTCGTGGTTTTGTAGAGGATCGGCGTCTGTTGTAAAGATTGGCCCGGGGTCCCGTTCGAAGCCTCGTAACTATTGAGCTTCAGGGTAATCTCGGCGTACTTTGAACTCGGCATGATGTAAAAATTGAAGGCATTCAGCCAGGCCTCCGGCGGTACAGTTAGCAACATGCCCTGCTCAACGGCAGGAGCGTGCTGATCGAACATCCTCGAAAACGTAAGCATCGGACGTGACTTTTCGCCCACTACTTTCGCTTTGTTTTTTTTGGCTGAAACGACTAACGTTTGAAGCACCCGGGCATTCGGCTCTAAAACCACGACCGATTCGGGTACGGCGGGAAAAGGGGCGATGGCCTTATCGTGATAACCTACGGCACTAAAAATGACTTCAGCGTTCCGTAAGGAATCAGCAAGGGTCAGTTTAAAATGGCCCTGCTCATCGGCTAAGGTACCAATCGGCGTACGTCGGATCCCAATGGCACAATACGGAATGCCCTCACCCGCCTGATTCACTACTCGACCCGTCAGGTTCGTCTGAGCGAACGATGAATAACACCACAAACTAAGGAAAAGAAGGAAGATACTATTTTTCATACCATTCATACTTGCCAAACGAACGAGTGATTACTGAAGCTTTTGTTGACCAAAAGCTTCAGTAATGACTCGTTCACTGATCTACGTTCCAGGCCGAATAATCCAGGAAAGATCCTCTGGGAGCGAAAACGCTTGCATTAAGTGAATCAATCAGGCCATTAAGTACTGGAAACTACCTCTTATTTATCAGCACCTACAAACCTAACATCTATTGCTCCAGAAGCCTGCTTACCTTTGACCGTGACTTTATACTCGGCTCCTTTCTGATTCACCAGATGGATTCGCTTTTCTTCCAGCGAATCAATTTTCTTACTGAAAACAACCGAGGAGGGCGACTGAATGGAAGCCTCTAATTCACCGCTGGTTTCTTTGAATTGGTACGCGAGATAGGTATCATTATCCGGTACCCGGAGCGTAAAACTTTGCGTACCGTTTAGTTCTTTGAATGCTGCCCGGGTTCGTTCAGGGGTTGAAGAGCCTTGCCAGTTTTTAGTGGAAGTACAGGAATTAAGCAGCAAGGGTATGGCAGCGTATACAAAAAATCGTTTCATCGTGAAGGTCATTAAACGGGTTTAAATACGGATCAAGTTACCTTCCAGAGATGAAGAACCGCCTCTCAACGTTGCATTCGCCTTTGACAACTGCCTTGTTTTTTACGATCCCCTGCGTACCATTCCGATAAAAATCAGGTGGCGTCTTACAACGCAAAGCAGATAATCAGGGTCTTAGAGAGAATCTTTAAACCAATGTTCCGTATGCGACTTTTTTCGACCGGCATTTCTTTATTTTTTCTGTTTGCTCTCATGGCTTGCTCGAAAGAGCAGCTGGAACCAATCATCACGGATCCTCCCGTTCCAATCACAGTCAAGCTCGTCGCTCGTGATACCATTCGGCAGGGAAGTTATGCGGGAGTGGGCATTCATAGTTTCGTCGATGAAGTCTATACGGTTCTCGAGCAGCATCGGCAGCAAAAGTCCTTGACGTATCTCAGTCAGGTCAATACGTATTTCTCCGATGTTACCGACCTTAAAAATCGCCTTCGTCAGTTTGATTGGCTGACGCTGGATGAATCATACGATACGGATTCGGGCGTACAGATTGAACTAGCCGCAGGTAAGGTCAAAAGTTTAACGCTCAATAATCGCCGCTCCTTAAGCCAATGGCCCGAGGCGATCGATTCCAAAAGTGTTCTGCAACCGGGTGACACGCCCGAGCAATTGTACAGTAAACTGGTGGAGCTAAGCAAAAACCCGGCTTATGCCTCTAAATTTCAGAAGATGGTGCTTACCTCCCGGTACAGCTATGCTATCTACGATCCCGTTAAGGCCCGTTTACCCTGGACCTTGGTTTACCCAAAAGATAACCGCTCGTTCGATCAGGTACAGATTCATTTCCAGGATAAGCAGGTAGCTTTTATTACCCTAGAGCGGTTTGAGAAACTTTAATTGATCCGAAAGTCCGTTTTAGTTGGGCATTGAGACCTTCAAACGGGACAAATAACGCATTAAAAAAGGCAGTGTTCCCTCATGAACACTGCCTTTTTTAATGAACGTGTGTGTTTACTGCACAATCCACTTGTGCGTCACTTCCCCGACACGTAACAGATATACGCCAGGCTTCAGAGACTGTTTAGGATAGATCCGTAAGCTCTGATCATTGATCGATTCTTTCCTACATCCTAAGTTTTGTCCCTGCAACGTAGCGAGTTGAATATCAGCATCTACACTGGCTTCCACCTCCACAAAATGACCATTGGATGGGTTCGGGTAGATCAAGTCCGTTCCACTCATACGCACGGATACGGGACGGTAGGTATTTTTACGGCCATCCTCATCCACCTGGGTAAGGCGGTAGTAGCTGAGTCCTTTCAAGGGTGCCTGGTCGTAACTTACGTACGCTCGTCCATGGTTACCCGCTGCTTTCACGAGGGCAATGGCTTCAAACGTCCTGCTATCTTTGCTGCGTTCTACCAGGAAGTGAGCGGCATCTTTTTCAGCAGCAGTAGTCCACTCCAAACGAACGGTTTCCAATTGCCGCGTAGCAGTAAAGGAGAGAAGACGAACGGGCAATGAACTTTCCGGGAAATAATTATAAAAGACGGAAACGGCTTTACCATCCAAATTGGCCAACGCAATATCAGTTTTGAAATCGCCATTAAAGTCGCCTGTTACCAGGGATACAGGACCATAGCCAGCGGTGTAGGTGGTAACCTCAGAAAATCCGCCATAGCCATTTCCTAAGCCCACCAGAAGCTTATTATCCGTGTAGCTGGCAACGGCAATATCAAGCTTGCGGTCTCCATTGAAATCACTTAAGACAACAGATCGGGGGTCGTATCCCATATGGATTGAGCTTTGGGGAATAAATCCACCCTGCCCATCGCCCAAAAGAATAGCGGTATTCGGTGAATCGATATTCATGACACCCACGATGTCCTTACTTTGATCGCCGTTAATGTCACCAATAGCTACAGACCAAACACTCCCCGAGGTTGGATAACTAACAGGCGAGGCCCATTGGCCTCCTCCTTTGTTTAGGAGTACGGATATGCTGCTCGCATCAGCCGTAACAAGGTCTGGTAGATTATCCCCATTCAGATCCTCCACTTTCACTTCTTTCGGTGCATTGGGTATCGTTATCTTCGTAGGGGAGGCAAAGGTCTGATTGCCCGTATTACGCAGGATAAATACGGCAGGACTGGTGACATCGGCAATTACCAAGTCGGGCCGCTGGTCTCCGTCCAAATCACCGGAAGCAATAAAGAAGGGATTTGAGGCTCCGGCAATCGCATACGTTGTTTCGGTAAAGGAGCCCTTACTATCCCCCCAAAGGACAGTCAGACTTTTTCGAATCGGGTTGATGGTTATGATATCCAGGTGACCATCTCCATTCAGATCGGCTGAGGTCAACGCCTTGGGATCCGTTGAATAACCGGCCTGATACGTCTGAGCTTGCAAAAAGCCGAGAGCCCCAGCCTGCCCGGTCAGCAGCGACACCGTACTTGCAAAACGATTGGCGGTTACCAAATCAGGTACTCCATCCTTGTTATAATCATTAGCAGTCAGGTAGCTAGGGGTATTGGGCAAATTGAAGACCGTAGCAGAACCAAATCTAGCCTCACGGTTACCATATTGAATACCTACACTAGAGACTTCTTCAAGGGCGGTCACTACATCTGGATAACCATCCTTGTTGAAATCTGCCAGGGCCACACTCGATGGATTTATATCTAGTTGATAGACTTCGGCTGCGGCGAACTCCGTATTTCCCTTTCCTTTGAAAACTGCCAGTCCATTGGCGACTCGTAACGTAGCTACAATGTCAGGCAGGCCATCTTTATTTAGGTCACCCACGGCTACTGACGAGAGTTCGCCTCCCGCCTGTAGTTGCCCTACTAGAGAAAAGCTTCCCTTGCCGTCTCCCAGTAAGATAGATACCCTGCCAGACAGATCTGCCGAGAGCAGATCCAGATTCCCATCCTGGTTTATATCTGTTATTTTGACAGCTACCGCTGGTCCAGTTACTGCGTAGTTCATGACTGGACTGAAAGCTGCATTTCCTAGCCCTAACAAGACCGAAACATTGCCCACCAGATTTGCAGTGACAATATCGGGCTTCGCATCTCCATTAAGGTCTTCAACGGCCACTGCTTGCGGACTATCTCCTACCGTTATAGTAAATGCCGTGGCAAAACTTCCTTGTCCATCGCCTAAAAGGATGGACACACTAGCAGATAAGCTATTCGCTGCAACCAGGTCCAGATTACCATCAGCATTAAAGTCAGCGATCGCCAACGATTGGGCGTTTGCTGGCACTGGCAATGATCGGGCTGAACTAAATTCACCTTTCCCATTACCCAGCAGGATCGAAATCGTTTTATCCCCAGAATTTGTGACCGCTACGTCAGGATGCGTATCATTATTAACATCCCCAACCGCTACCGATGAAGGATTTTTTCCAACGCTAAGGTGAACGGGAGCGGCAAAATCCCCGTTGCCTTTCCCTACTAATACGGAAACCGTTTGGGAAGCGACGTTGGCCGTTACAATATCTGCGTTCCCATCGTGAGTTAAGTCCGCTACAGTCACATGGCGGGGGGCGGCTCCCGTTTCATAGGCTTTATAAAAGCTGGGATTTAAGGTTTTAGCGAAATTCTGTCCATGAGCGGACTGGAAGGTGAAGTAACAGAAGGCAACCAGTAGGAGAGACTGCTTTTTGAAGGTAAAGGATTTGAGCATAAAGTGTAGGGACAACCCAAAACAATGGTGTGATTAAGACGACAAAGCTAGCCATATAATCACGCAAATCCGGTTATTTACTGCTTTGCAACCCAATTTAAACAGATATTTAGGTCTGTCCTCTTTGTGGGTACTTCACCTGATTCGTCGAAAGCCATATGCCGTCTGATCGAATTAAAAGTTTAACCTGATCCAGGAATCCCGAACCTGTCAACGGACATTTCATCGAAGCACCCATTGCTCTCATCCATTACATGATCTCTGACAGAAGTTAATGACTACGTAGCACTAACCCCATTCCACTCTTACAAAAGAGCGAAAAACGATATAAAATCACCTTAAACCAACTGATCCTGTTCCCGGATCCGATACCCGAATACGGCATACGCCAGCATCACCAACTCACACAAAACGGTAAGCGACCAGGTCCAACGCCAGGAGCCGAACAGATCGGCTAATCCGCCCTGAATCAGGGTAAAAACGGCCCCGCCAAAGACGGCGGAAATAAATACGCCGGACGCTTTTGAGGTATATTTCTGTAATCCCCGGATGGAGAGCGAATAAATACAGCTCCACATCGACGAGTGTAACAGACCAATGGCTACTAAAAACCAGAGGTTTTGGGCAACCATGGCGAAAACGGCCAGTAGCGTCGCCAGAACCGTAGTGACAATCAGTTGCGTTCGGGCCGAAATAGTGGTGAAAAAGCTGGAGATAGCCCTCCCTACTAAAAACCCTCCCCAGTAAAGCGTAGAAAGCAAGGCGTGAATACCCAAATCCAGTCCGGCAATAGTTAAATCAGTTCGACCAAAAAACGTAATGGGATGACCGGCATCCATGCGTTCGAAGGCATACAGGTTGATATTGGCACCGATGGCTACTTCCGTTCCCACGTAAAAAAAAATAGCCGCAACTCCCAAGACAAAGTGGCGGAACGACCAAATGCTTCGTTCCAGTTTTTCGGTGGATCCGGCTCGGGTATTTTCCAGGTCGGGAATGTGGAGGCGACTCGTGATCAGAATTACCGACAAAATGGTGATTATCAACAGACTCAGGGGTACTAACAATTGCTGAATCTGAATCCGATCCATGGGAATTCCGCTGAACATAACTACGGTTACAAAAAAAGGGGCTGACGTCGTACCGATGGAATTAATGGCCGTCGTAATATTCAACCGCTGAACAGGCTGGGTTCCCCGTAACGGGTAAGACGCTACGTAAGGATTGACCACCACCTGGACTACTGCCGCCGAAGTGCCCATCAGATAGGAACCCAATAAAAAAATAAGGTAGCCGGTCGGGATTTGGGCATCGGTCACGCTAAAGGTCCAATTGGGAAACTGATCACTTACCAGCGAAGAAGTGAAATACATGAGCAAGCCCGCGATGGTAAATCCCAGGCCTCGCAGGATCGTCTTCTGATACCCCACGGCATTCACCCACCGACTGCCCAGCGTCCCATTGATCAGGTATCCGGAAAAGAAGAAAAAGGAAATGAGCGTTGTTAGCGTATTCCGTAAACTTCCGGCATCCACTAACAAGGTAAATTTTAGCGGAGCCTGAAGCTGTTCGTTGATGGTAGTTAAGAATCCAATGATAAAATAAATGAAGGTAATGATCGCAAAGGGTACGATGCTGGGCTGAGATTTAGATTCCATACCTGTTCAAACTAGAATGCCTGCGGGATGCGTTAGTGGAGGATCGATACCAGGGTCGCTTTTACCCCTTCACTCTGAATGCGTTTGACAAATGCCTGATACGGTCCGACAAAGCTATCAACCACACCCAGGTTTAGGCTTTGAAAAGCAGAAAGGCGTAAAAATTCAACCGGATCTTCACTTGCAATAACCCGCTCATCTTCGGTCGTTAGCCAGGGTTCGGCTATGTCAAAAGTCTGCCCACTACCATCCGTTTTATACTTGAGGTAATGTCGGTACGAAGCGAATGAGAAGGCCAGCCGCGTCAGATCTTTCTGATCCCGAATCATGTGAGCCAGATTGGGCAGGATGTACACGGGAAATTTGGAAATACCATCGAAACACAGTCGGCTTAGCTGGTCACTGACCGACCGATTAGCAAAACGCTCCACCAGCGTTTGTTTGTACAGCTCCAGATTGGTATTCCCCGGTGCGGGAACGTAAGGCGTAACGTCCCTATCCATAAAATTCCGAACAAACTGGACGAAGACCGGATCATGCATGGCATCGTCTACTTTACGGTACCCGGCTAAAAAGGCCGGATAGGACAACAAGGTATGCGAAGCATTCAGCAGGCTAAGCTTCATGGTTTCGTAAGCACTTACATCTTCGGTAAATTCGACTCCTACCCGCTCCCAGGCGGGCCGACCGGCCATAAAATCATCCTCAATCACCCACTGAATGAAGTCCTCACAGTACACGGGTACCTGATCATTTAACCCACTTCGGGTATTGAGCCGCTGGACGTCTTCGGGTAAGGTAACCGGGGTAATTCGGTCCACCATACTGTTGGGAAACGTCACGTGGCTTTTCACCCACTCGGCCAGTAAAGCATCCTGGGCTTCGATGAAACTCAGAAACGCCTTCCGGGTTGTATATCCGTTATGTTGCAGGTTGTCGCAGGATAGAATCGTCAGGCCCTGATGACCAGCCGCTTTACGCCTGCGTAGTCCTTCCGCAACAAACCCAAAGACCGTTTGGGGTTGAGCCGGAAATGCGAGGTCGTGTTTAACCCCTTCGTGCTCAAAATTAAAGGCCTGCGTAGCTTTATCCAGATTATAACCTCCTTCGGTAATCGTCAGTGTAAGGATACGAATGGCTTCATCGGCCATTTTATTGAGTACTGCCTCCGGGTCCGAGACACCCCAAATCACTTCGATTAAAGCCCCAATGACATACACTTGGTCCTGACCCTCGCGTCCGCAGACGGTGAGCGAATATTCGCCCTTTTGCTGGGTCAATTTACGAACCAGAGCTTCGTCTGAGGGAAGTAGGGCAACGCCGCAAATGCCCCATTGCCGCTGATCGGGCGACTCAAGTACCTGATGGGTATAAAACGCCTGATGGGCCCGGTGAAAGTTTCCCACGCCAATGTGCAAAATACCCGCTTCAATGTCGCGACGGTTGTAGCGGTAAGAAATGACAGAGGTGTTCATACGCGTGTTTAAGGTAGGATTGTAGAATGCACGTTAAAAACCATATTCCAACGCCGGGAAAACGCTAGACAACAGGAACCTTCCTAACCCACACACCTATCAGGCGTTGGTTTATAATTGTGCAGAACTGAGCAATCGTCATTAGTGAATCCTGTCCAGCGATGGCATCAAAGGGATTCACTCCCCCCAACATTCCTGACTTTTCGGAGCTTCGAATCAGTCTGCTGTTTAAATCCGGAAAAAGCATACAATCTCCCGGAATTCGTATGACAGGTGTCCCGCCACCTCAGCCCACCTTTGCAGCATCACAAAAAAACAAAGAGCATGAACCAGACGATTTTAATTACCGGTGCCAGCAGCGGCTTAGGAAAAGAGACCGCCCAATTATTTCAATCCAGCGGATGGAATGTCATTGCCACCATGCGAAACCCCGAAAAGGAGACTGAACTACGGAACTTGCCGAATGTATGGGTAACGAAACTTGATGTGCTGGAGCCAGCGACCATCGAAAATGCCATACGCGAAGGGCTGGAGCAATTTGGAACCATCGATGTGCTGGTGAACAACGCGGGTTATGGAGCGTATGGCCCCCTGGAATCCATTCCCCGGGATAAAGTCATTCGTCAGTTTCATACCAACGTGATAGGGCTCATTGACGTTACGCAGGCTTTGTTGCCGCATTTCCGCCAACAACAGAGCGGTATGATCCTGAACATTTCGTCTACGGGCGGGAAAATGGCTTTCCCGCTGGGCTCCCTGTACCACGGGACTAAATTTGCCGTAGAAGGTTTCTCCGAATCGCTAGCTTATGAACTGGAACCTTTGGGTATACGGGTGAAACTCATTGAACCCGGTGCCATAGCGACTAATTTTACGGGCCGCTCCCTCGACCTTAGCGTGGATGAGAAGCTAACCGAGTACCAGCCTATAATTGCCAAAGCTTTAACCTCTTTTGACACCCTCTTTCAACAGGCCTCCAGTCCCGCAACCATCGCCCGAGTAGTGTACCAGGCGGCTACCGATGGCTCCGATCAGTTACGCTATTCCGCGGGTGCCGATGCAGCCGTAATGATCGATCAGCGTCGGCAGTTATCCGATGAAGACTTCCGCCGGGAAGTTAAAGTGATGTTTGGCTTGTAAAGACAACAGGGCTTTTAGTCGCTTATAAGCATGTAAGCATGCGGTTTTCGTCCTGTAGATACAGCTGGTCTTTTAGTCCGTATCGAGAACGTCGCACTTTTCCTGCTACTCGTGTCCATCGCATTGCGAATGGACTCATGCCATGGAAATGATCAGGTGTGGCGAGGTCCAGCCTGGAAGGCTCAGGGGCTATCGAACAGCCGTGCCTACAGGGCCAATTGCAGTCTGGGTCGATAACAAAGCTTTAAAAGAACAAAGCTTTCGATACGAAGACATTACCAAACAGGCGTGCTTGCGAAGACAAATGAGTCTATTCGAAGCAACGTAATTAAATGATTGAACTCTACGGTGACGTATATTGCGACAGCGGTTAAACCTGACCTAACTCATGCAGGAATTTATTCATTTTGCTACCCTTGCAGACCTGCTCCGGTTCTTCGGGTCGGGACCGCATCAGCATCCCCTGGTGGCGGTACTGGATTTTAGCCAGGTAGAACAGCCTCCGCAGCAAAGCGTCAAGCTCTCGGCTGATTTTTATTCCATTATGTTTAAAACTTATCCCAGTAATCACATTCGGTATGGCCGCAAACTCATTGACTTTCAGGACGGATGCCTGATTAGTATGGGACCAAATCAGGTTATTGAAATGGATATACCGGAGGAGATGTCCGATGATTTGGGAGGCTGGGGTTTGTACATTCATCCCGATTTGATTCGGGGTACTTCCCTTCATACCCGGATGCAGGATTTTCATTTTTTCTCCTACGAAGTGTCAGAAGCCCTGCATTTGTCCGAGAAGGAAAAAAGTATCCTCCTCGGTTGCCTGGGTACCATTCAAGCCGAGCTACAGGAAAACATCGATGGGCACAGCCAGCCGATCCTGATTGCCGCCATTGAATTATTTTTGCAGTATTGTGACCGCTTTTACGGAAGACAGTTTATTACCCGCCAAACGTCCCACCACGGTGTAGTCATCCAGATCGACAAAATTCTAAGTACTTATTTTAAGCAGACGGCCATTCGCGAAACGGGCTTGCCTACGGTAAAATACCTGGCGGAGGTCGTACACCTGTCGCCCAGCTATCTGAGTGACCTGCTCAAAAAAGAAACGGGCAAAAACGCCCAGGATCACATCCATTACCACCTGATTGAAGCAGCGAAAACGATTCTGTTAAGCACGGAAAAATCGGTGAGTGAAATTGCTTATTCCCTGGGCTTTGAGTATCCGCAGTACTTCAATAAACTCTTCAAACAAAAAACAGGGCGGACTCCAGTGGAATTCAGAAATCTGAATTAGATCGCTTGGGAATGACCGGGTTGCCACAATTTTACAATGATAAAATTTTTATTGCCAGCACTATTTTTCCTTTTAAACCTGAAGAGTTCCGGGCAGGATAAAGACATAACGATTTCCTTCGAAACGCCTATCCAGGCAAGGCTTTACCCCTACGAGGGACAAAAGCCGGTATCCGCCTTTATTATGAAGGGAATTCTCAGTACCGAAGAAACCTCGGCTCAGTGTGAAACGATGTATGGAGAGTTTAAATTCAGGGTAAACCATCAGGGGCAAGTCGATAGCTTACTCGTGCTTGGCAATCTCAGGGCTTATACCATTAACAAAATCAGCAAAGGTATACGCGAAACTTCAGGTCATTGGAAGGGATTGGATCAGGATACGTTCCAGCCTTTTCGATGGTTTACCTTTCCTTTTTATTCGTTTACAGTAACGGGTGAAGCGGCTTGTGAAAAGGCTCGGCCGTCTCACGAAAATTTCAAACGTAGTTTAAGCTTACTTCAGCAATTACCGTATACCGATCAGGGCTTACTGAGGACGAAGGACGGCTATTTGATTCAACCGGGCTATACCTATCCAATGGATAAAAATGAGGGATTATTTTTCTTCCGGGACTATTGGTTTCACCCAATAATTTAAAAAACCGTTTACATTTTAACGTACTTTCTTCATGCTATCATTTCCTTGCCTGCTCGAAAGTAAAAGCATCAGGCATTACGCATCTGCCCTTCAGGAATAGCATTATATGAAGCACGGTGTCTTATCTTCGCGGTTGAACAAGGCATCCAAACCGCTGACAGAAGGACCTTGTCCATCCATTTGTAAACCTATTCTTGAAAAATGCCTGAACGTAAACATCCCCTCAATTGCTCCAGCACCCATTCCAGAGCGGTCTATCTGGTTCTATTTTTATTATTGGTACAAGTCGCCTGGGGCCAATCCACCTCGAAAAAAGCAGACCGCCATGCCTTACGTTTATTCATGATTGGGAATAGCTTCTCCCAGAATGCCTCCAAATATTTACCCGAACTCAGTCAGGAAGCCGGCCACACCCTGATTATTGGACGAGCCGAACTCGGCGGCTGCTCGCTCGAACGGCACTGGGATCACGCCCAGGCGGCCGAACGAAATCCGGAAGATCCCAAAGGCAAACCCTACCACGGTAAATCCCTGAAAATGTTGCTTGCCGAAGGCACGTGGGATGTCATTACACTGCAACAGGCCTCCATTCTCTCGGGAAACCTGGAAACCTACCAGCCCTATGCCCGGCAGCTTTACGAATACGTGAAGAAATTGCAACCGCAGGCCAAAATTGTTCTTCACCAAACCTGGGCTTACCGCGTGGATTCCAAAGACTTTACGCAGATTGGCAACGGACAGTCCGCCCGCAGTGCCCAGCAGATGTGGGAAAAATCCAGAGCCGCCTATCATGCCACGGCCAAAGAGTTAGGCATTCCCCTGATTCCCAATGGCGATGCTTTCTGGGCCATTAGCTCCGATCCACAATGGGGATATAAGAAAGATACTGAATTCAATTTCGATCACCCCAGGCCCCCTGCCCTACCCAAGCAGAATCACTCCCTGCACGTTGGTTACTTCTGGAAGCAGGACGAGTTAGGCTTTGATTCCCACCATGCTAACGCCGCTGGCTGTTATTTAGGCTCCTTGGTCTGGTACAGCTTTCTTTTTCAGGAATCCCCGCTAAAACTTTCCTTTCACCCTCAGGAGGTCGATGCGGATTTTGCGGAGCAGTTAAAAAAGACGGCCTGGAAAACCGTTTCCAGCCCAAAGAAAAAACAACCTGTTTTAAAATAAAATCACTTTTCCTGCAAAGCCAGTACTAGAACAAGCTGTCAACCAGACACTCACATTAAGAAAGTCTGGTTATCTACGTACTGATCTTACTAGGGCAAGGATTCCGGCCTGCGACCCCACGCGATCGCCACGCCAGGATCCTTGCCTTTTTAGTAGTCAATGGCCCTTAATGGAATGGGGCTGATAATCTTCTTCCAGCCGCTGAATTTCCTCGGCAGTCAACTGCACCGAGACCGCAGCCACGGCGTCTTCCAGATGGCCAGGCTTACTGGCTCCCACAATCGGAGCGGTAATGACGGGCTTGCTAAGCATCCAGGCCAGGGCTACCTGAGCATTGGGAAGGCCCCGCTGCTGGGCCACTTCCGTCACCCGATCGGCAATGCTAAAGTCTGCTTCAGTGTAGAGGCTTTTGCCAAAGGCATCCGTACGGGCTCGTTCGGTTTCGTTACGCTCCCTGCTGCGTCCGCCCGACAACAGACCCCGTGCCAGCGGGGACCAGGGAATTACGCCAATCTGCTGATCGGCACAGAAGGGTAACATTTCCCGTTCTTCCTCCCGGTACACCAGGTTGTAATGCGGCTGCATGGATACAAACCGGGTCCAGCCGTGCAGATCGGCGGTATACTGGGCTTTGGCAAATTGCCAGGCATACATCGAAGAGGCTCCGATGTACAGGGCTTTCCCCGCTTTAACGACGTCGTGCAGAGCTTCCATTGTTTCCTCAATGGGCGTCTGATCATCCCAGCGATGTATCTGGTACAGATCCACGTAGTCCGTGCCCAGACGCTGTAAACTGGCGTCAATGGCGGCCATGATGTGTTTACGCGACAGGCCACGCTCATTGCGTCCGGGGCCCATGGGGTTGTATACTTTGGTAGCCAGAACTATTTCTTCGCGGCAGGCCAATGCTTTCAGTGCCCGACCTACCACTTCTTCACTTTTGCCGTTGGAGTAGACATCAGCGGTGTCAAAGAAGTTGATCCCCAACTCCAGAGCTTTTTGGATAAAAGGGCGACTTTGCTCTTCGTTTAAAGCCCAGGGCCAGCGTTCCGTGGGCGTACCGTAGGTCATGGTTCCCAGACAGATCCGGGAAACCACCAGACCCGATTTACCTAAGCGAATGTATTCCATACGTGTGTACCGTTAGTTTGAATACGTCATTTTGTAAAAAAGAACGGCCAGTCAGGGTGAAGGGAATGGCTTTTGAGATTGAAGGGACGAAACAGAAACGTTTATTAACTGTATCAAGGCAGAAACCTGAGTATGAACTTCTATTTCTATACGTTTATAATTTTAACAGTAACAGCTTTTGAAAAGAAGCGTATCTGAATTTCTCAAAACATCGGATTGTTTACTCAAATTTCTTGGAACCAAGCGTAAATCCTGTCTTTACACCTGTTTGGAACTTTCAAGATTGCAACCTATTGGTTCTGCCCGGCTCTTGCCAATTGTAGTAACCAGCCCAACCTCAGATACGGGAAGCATTCACGGACAAGCATTCCTCTACTGCCGCTTTTTAACATTTCCCATAAAGCGAAAGACCTCCTGAAAATAAGGAATGGTGTAAACGTTCGACTCCAGATAAATTTCATGACCCGCTCCCTTTACCCGGTAAAATTCGAGGTTACGAGCCCGATTGGCAAACGTGAAATGACCTTTGGGATCTACGTAGCCATCGCGTTCAGCCTGAAACAGTAAGATGGGAATGGTAATCTTTTCAACGTTTGTTCGCTTAACGACCGAGTGCGTTAGGTCCATCAGGGTGGAAGCCGTCGCCCAGGAGGCCCCAAAGCTTGGATGCTGCGTGAGGCCCAGCGTGTACCGATGCCAATACGCTCCTTTCTCGTCGCAGTAAGTCGCTGGGATGAGCGGGTGATAGACTTTATCTTTCTTCAGATCAAAAGCCCGGGCTCCCAGGGCGTAGGTACTTCCCTTTCCCAGAGACACCAGAGTCCTGGCAACGGGATCGCCCGCAAAATCCGGAATACCTTCGATCAATAGTTTAAATAGCGGCGTATTCAGAATCAGGCCATCTACCAGTTGGGGGTATTCTTCCAGGGTACGGGCAGCAATACCCCCACCCATGGAATGCCCGTAAAGAATGGTCTTTTGACCGTTGGCTTGCGGGTGAACAATCGTCGCGATAAAAGTTTGCAGATCATCCACCCACACGTGGTAGTCGCTACAATGCACCAGGGAAGAATCGCTCGAAGCCCGCGAGGAGCTGCCATGACCAAAATGATCCAGAATAAATACCTGATACCCCTTTTTCAAACAGTAATACACCATCTCCTGATATTTTTCCTTCCGCTCCGTAAAGCCGTGGGAGATGATAACATTGCCTATGGGTGCTGCTAATCGGTATTGATGGTAGGCAATCCGGCGGTCCTGATGAGTGAAGTAACCACTGGTCTGACGGGCTTTCACGTACGGTAACACAAGGCTATCCATTTGCCTGGCGTACTGACGCTGAGATAGATACAGAGAATCGACTGGAACGTTCAGGTTTAGCTCCTTTTGCCTGGCGGAACGTTCATCGTAGCCGTTATAAAAGGTGTATATCCCTGCATAAACCAGAAATAAAAGCAAAACGGCAAGTGCTGCAATTAGATAAGGCCGGGTGAATAGTCCTTTTTGGTTTAGTGTCGATGATAGACCAGTGCTGTTCATGGCTAGGTTTTCTGGCTGTTCAGGGGTTGAGGTCGAATCACGTTACACGTACGGTAAGCCAGTGATTTATAAAAAGTGGTAAGAACTTCTGTGAGGCGTTAAAGTAAATGAATCAACGCATACCAACCCGCCTTTTCTGGATTAACTTATGAAGAATTCACGCAGCGACCACTCTATCTCTGCAAAAGGTTGCTTTTCAATTGATTAAATAAAATTTCTCCAGGTCCGGGAATGATCATACGTAGCCATAAGGCTTTTTACCATGATTTTGTTTACTTAGGGATAGGCTCCTTAGCTAACCGGAAATTTATCTGGATACTTCCCCTAATCAGGAAGCATCAACGGATCAGTGGAGAATTCGACATCGCTTGACCGGCCCCGGAAACGGTTCCTTTTTCATCGTTAAGTAACCGACTTTCTGGCCGGAACCTTAGCTCATCGTACTACCCCCACATGGGGTACCTGAACCACCGGAGTGGGCAAAACCTTGTGACGGAGTTGTAAGAATGGCCGCTCAATCGCGATGTGCATAAGATAAGCGACGCCCACCGTTAAAAGCGTGCAAAGCAAAAACATGGCGTTACCATCCTTCGCCAGCCCCCATTCGCCAGCATAGCGTTGGGTCAGATGAATTACAATTTTGTGACTCAGGTACATGCTATAGGATAATTCCGCCAGCATTCGCCAGAGCTTTCGCCCGGGAAACTTCTGTTTGGGTAAAAGGATTAACGATAAAACGATAGTTCCGTAGCCTAACGCAACGATGGGAAAGCCCACAAGCGTAGCTGTAAAGGAAGCGAGGTCGGTACAGATTAAGGCTCCGGCAGTTAAAACGAGCAAGCCGCTCACTAAAATGATGGCGGCGTACGGACGTAATTTTTCCAGCCCGCCCGCCCGATACTGATGAAGAGCCGCTAAACTAATCCCTACCAGCAGCCCATCCAACCGGGTATACGTTGGGAAATACACCCAGATGTACCATTGACTGTAGCTGCCTTCCTGATAGTCCTGCACGTAGCTCCAGGAGAGGTACCGGATCAGTACGCCAAAGCAGAAGAATCCAAACAGCACCCACTGGCCCAGGTGGTACAGACGAAAATGTAGTAAAATCAGCAGAAGCAACGGGAAAAACAGGTAAAACTGTTCTTCCACGCACAAGGACCAGGCGTGAGAAAAGGCACTATGATGGAGAATGTCCAGGTTTATATTCTGGGTAAAAGTCAGGTATTTATAAAGGGGAGCCAGCGTTCCGCGTTCCCGCACCAAGGGAAAAAAGTAGTAGAGGGCTAAGACAAACCCATAGGCTGGCAGGATTCGGAAAAACCGTTTGATGAAAAAAGTCTTTAGATCCAGCGTGTGCCGCTGACTGATTTCTTCCAGCAAGGGCGTCGCAATCAAAAAACCACTCAGCACAAAAAACAGATCAACGCCCGCCCAGCCAAAACTGCTGCTATCCGTAATCCAGGCAGGTGACTTGAACAGTCGACCATAGTGAAACAGATACACCATCGTGATGGCAATACTTCTCAACAGGTCCAGGGATACAAAGCGATTTTTGAAAGCGGATTGATTCGGCATGTACGGATTTCAAGGGATACGACTCATTCATCCGCTTGCCTAAACGGGTGAAATCCGGCTATCAACCTCTTCCCAAAGGTTTTGGCTACACTAGATCAACCCTTTACGAAACGGTGTATTCTTCAAACAGCAAGGTACTTAAAATACCCCGACCCAGCATAGACGCGACCCACTCATTTTACTTTTTCCCAGGTACTATCCTTGCCGTGTTCCCGAAGTACAAAACCGCTTACTTCCCCGGAAGCTTTTTTTTTAAAGGTCACGTAGTTATTAAAGGTCCAGACGAAAAAATGACCGGGGCTCGTAGCGTGTAAGGCTAGCTCGGGCATTTGACCAGACGTATGCCCCAGAGCATAGAGCCTCCCCTGCCTTACTACAATATCGATAGCGTACTTTTTATTTAGTCGGTATGTTCCTACGTACGATTCAAGTTCATTTTGACTCAATTCGACTTCCTTTCTCTCCTGCCATAAATCATAGGGTTTACCGAATGCCATACTGGATAGGTCCATGACTATTGGAAAGATCGAATCGGTATAGGTACCAAAGTTGTTTAACAGAATGATCGTGAGGTCTTCGGTTGGATAATAGATGAATTCAGCCATGAAGCCCGGATAGCCCCCCGAATGCCGGACGTAGCCTTTGTTTTCATAGGTTCCGGTTTGCCAGCCGTAACCTTCTTTAAAAGCCTGCTTCCAGGTTTTTTCGGCGAGAAGCTGTTTGGCAGCCACGGCCCTGGCCCATTGAAACAAATCCCGGGCCGTGCTGTAGATGCCCCCGGCGGCATACAACACGGTCGAATCAGGATGCGGGTATGCTGACACATGCGTACTCGTTAGCGTATCATATCCAAAGGCCCTGGCACCAGCCGGCAGGTTCAGATAGTCAAAACCCGAATGGTTCATGCCCAGAGGTTGAAAAATCAGCTCCCGCATTGCCTGCTCATAAGGTTTACCAGTCGCCTGTTCAATGACCAGACCCAGTAGAAAATACCCCGAGTTATTGTAGCTAAACTGTTTTCCGGGAGTGAACGCCAGAGGTTTGTCCTGCATCAAATCAAAAAAGAGTTGTCTGGAAATGGGATGACAAACGATCGTGGAATCTTCCTCATCAATCAACTCGGTGTAATTAAACAGACCCGACGTATGGTTCATCAGGTGATGCAGCTTTATCTGATGGCTATGGGGGAAGTCAGGAAGGTATTTGCTGAGCTTGTCCTCCACTGAGAGTTTTCCCTGTTCCTGAAGTTTTAAAACCAGGGCCGACGTAAATGATTTGGTAACTGATAAAATCGGAAAGCGGGTGGACGTATCATTAGGCGTGGGCCTGCTCACCTGAGCAAAGCCATAAGCTTTGTGAAGGATGACCTCTCCCCGGTGGGCCATCAGGGCGACCCCGTTAAAGCGGTAGGCCGCCTTCGCTGATCGCAGGTATTCGTCCGCCTGATGAGGTAGGGTTTTGAGGGGTTGAGCAACTACTGCTACGTAGGAAGTAAGTAGAAAGGTGACCAGACTAAGCATTCGTTTCATACAAACGTCTTGATTGATTTCAGGCCCAAATAGGCGTGAATCGAAGCAGAAGTCTACTCAAATCCGGATTTGAGCGTTACTTTCTACGGGGTCTGACGTTTGAGATACGCTCTGGGGGTCAGACCCGTCATTTGCTTGAACGTTCGCTGAAACGTAGCCTGGGAGTTATAACCGCATTCAAAGGCAAGTCCCGTTAGCGTCAATTGCTGTAGGGGATCCTGGTACAGGCGTTGCTTAAACGCTTCGATCCGGTATTCGTTGACAAACAGGTTAAAGGATTTTTGCTGGTGCTGATTAAGCACGAACGAAATGGATTTGGCGGGCTGGCCCGTATGCTGACTAACTTTTTGAACCGTTAGTTCCGGGTCCAGGTACAGTTTATCTTCGGCCATCGCTTTGGTAAGGGCATGCAGAACTGCCTGAACGGTCTCCTCCGCCAGGGTAGTCGAACTAGGTTTGCGAGCGATGGATACGGCCGGACTCAACGTTTGTACATACCCTTTAAAGCCCAGATAGTAAATCAGTACGGCTATTGGAATATACAGGGGATACCAGCCGAACTGACTTAGAGCCGCCGAACGCATCGAGGGAATAAGCGTGGGGACCAGATGCAAAAGCCAAACGCCCTGAAACATCAGAAAGAGGGTTACTACGCCTTGCAGCCAGCGGATGTTTTGCGGTTCCGTTTCCCGTTCATTCATAGCCTGTCTATGCAGCCATTGTCTGGATAAAAGCAGGTAAACGGTCATTGAAATCCACCGGGGCAGGTCGGCATAGGTTTCATACTGATTCATCCAATGACCCCAGGCGGGGCCTTGCTCCTTACTTACTGCCCCTACAAGCAAACCGGCCAGAAAAGTCCAGCCGATCAACTTCGCACCCCAATCCAACACCACCGGAACCAACTGTCGCCATTCGGATTTTCCCAAACGAAACGCAGGGTCAAGCACGGCTTTCACGTAAAAATACAGCAGCGGACCTAACAGCATTATATTGTAAAATGGGAAAAAATCAAGCAGAAGGCCCACCCAACGGTGGGTAATGGGAACACTTACACCCAGACTCGCCAGGGCCATCAGGCCAAGCAATCCAGCCAGCAATCGGTTTGCCAGCCGATTGCCTTCACGTAGGCGTACCAATACAACAGCCAGAATGAAGCCCTGCAGAGAGCCCAGTAACACCAGTAAATCCAGGGGTGAAATCGTCATGGCAGAAAGTTAGAATGAAGCGAGTCAAGGCCCTAACGATTTTCATTTTTTATGTAGCCTTTTATGAATCAGGGCCCTTTGGGGCTAGTATGATTAGCCGCAGAATAGTCCCGTAGTCCTACTCTACCATTCGCATTTTTAGAAATTTGAATACCCTGAAAATGGTTTACCTAGCTACTGTTAGTATTAGGTAAAAGGCAAGTAGCGTTGAGGCTTGTAAAAGTGAACGACACTGCAATAGTTACTGCTTTTGGACTCAGTCAAACGTTGCTCTACTTTCTATAAAAGCAAACGACCAATTCCCTATTCGTTCAGCACACTGATCAGCAGAATGCGATGAGATTGATATAAATTATTGTAAAATAGAGTTATAGATTCATCAATAATCCTTGAAAATAAATGATTGTTTTAGTAATAACTCAAATTTCATAAATACAAGTAAAACCTTAATCAAATTAATTAAAAAAGCTTAAATACTATTTATTTATAAAATCCGCTTTTGATTAATGTAATACTCTATTTACACAACCAAGGCAGGATAATATCCTTTATGTACTTTTTAATTAACTTACCAACTACTTATCATCTTCCTGAATGCATCAACTATACGAAGCCGTTGCAAAAAGGGCAACAACAAGTTTCAAATTTTTCAAAATCAGCAGTTTACCAAAAAACCATCAACTAGGTTATTGCTGAAGAATATACAGTCGAAGTTGATAAGTTCATCAGAGGGTAGCATCAGGCCCTGGTATTAATAGCAAATTTTCCACCAGAACATTTATTCAATTATAGAAACCTTCGATAAGTATCAAATGCTTTTGTATAACCATTGCTGTGTTATACAAAAGCATTTTCAAATAACTGCAAATAGAGTAAATTTTCACAAATAAAGTATCATTCAATATTATTATAAATCATTCTACTATTGGATCTAAAACTTTGATGAAACATACAATTAAATAAGTCTAATTAATTCTGATAACTACCAGACACTTTTTCACTGAAACTTTTTGATCCTATCATTATTGCAAATAGTAATCCATTGATTAAGATAAAATCAAGCTATCAGAATATTTAAATAAAATGACTTTCAGTACGAAGTTATCTTAGTATAGCAGAAAATACGTTTTAAAGATGATCGGGAAATTAAGTACTGGTTTGTTTTCAAATTTGTTTGTACCTTTTGCTTTTCATTTGATCCAGAATTACCGTGTCTACCTACACCTATCACTATGCAAACGCTTCTGCGTTGAAAATCCATTCGGCGAGTCCCTTCCTAAGTTTAGCTGCTTTCAATGAAGATTCCCTGGAAGAAGATATTCCCTGTTACTTCTGGGGCTCACTCCTGGACCCGTACGTAACTGCCCGAGCCTTTATGACTTTATCGAAGGTGGTTCGTTCCCGCTTTACTTTGTCTGCTGCGGAGCGGTCAGCCATGCGGGATCCCATTGTCACGGCCGGGGCTGGGTTGATGAGGCTGGAAGCATTTTCGGGGTGTAACGGCGTCTATGCCCGGGTCGATATGTTACCTTCCTCGCTGGATGGTGAATTTCTGGGCAGTGGTACTACGAACGTTGACTTCAACGAGCCCATGATTCAGGCTTTAAGTACCGTTAGCCGCCAGGATAAACTCCTTTTTTCAGTGGGCGAAAAAGAAGTTATTCTGGAGAAACAGGGCCAGCAAATCATCGAACGTAAAGTAACCTTACCCACTCGCTGGATTAAAGGACTCACGGCTGTTCAGGCTTATCTTTCCACGATGGAGCCTTTCGGTTCCTACAGTAAAGTACAAACCCTTCAGCTCTTCCAGTCTCTGCCCAGGGGAGAAACTTCCAACGATTTTTTTCTGACTTATCGGGCCAATCGTCCGGTTTTCAGTCCCGTAGCTTCGGGTAAATCCCTGCGAATCGGAGGGCTACACCGGCTTCGTTTGCTGGAGGCTCTTGTGCCTCTGCAGGAGGGTCTGGACGTTTTTCAAAGTCCGGATGAACAGGCCACTGCCTTTGTTTTCAAGCTCGGAACTCTGCGGTTCTTACTAACACTGTCCCGAGAAACAAAACGCGGATTTTCCGGAGAAGGCAATATTCTGGATACGCTGATGGAGGCCGTACCCGAGTCGTATATTCAGGGAGCCCGACAGCTTTTCCAAACCAACGAAGCATTTAACCCTACGTTGCTTTCCCTGGAAAAAGACCTCGACCCCGTTGTGCTGAATCGAGTGAGTATGCATCTTTCAGCCATGGGACTGCTGGGCTACGACGTAATCGATCACCAGTTCTTCTACCGAAAACTGCCCTTCAGGCCCAGCCGTATCCTGAGTCTGAACCCCCGCCTGAAAAATGCCCAGTCGCTGCTGGAAGCCGATGGAATCGAAATACTCGAGCAAACGTCTGATCGTGTTCAGGCCCGGGTAAGAGGTAGTAAAGATAATTTTTACCGGGTACTGATTGAAGGCAACAAAGCCCGCTGTACCTGTCCCTGGTATGCGTCCCACGAGGGCTTACGGGGGTCGTGTAAACACGTATTAGCCGTTCAGTTAGCTCTTCAGTCCTAATTTGCGTTTTTATTCTTCCCTTCATGTCCTATCCTGATCAGTTTGAACAGCTGGTAAAGACCTTAACTTTTGATGCGTTACTACCCTGGGTTGACGCTTTGCCCGCTAAAGATATCAAGGAGGTAAACGTTCGTATTCGTCAGCTGGCAAAAGCCAATCATGCTACCATCGGCTTGCATCCCAGAAAAGAATCGCGGGGGGAGTTCCTCCTTCTGGCGGCTCTGGCCTTATTTACCAATCAGGAACGAATAAACCTGCCGCAGTACCTAGCCTCCTACGTGAAGGATGTGCCTCTGTACCAGCTGGTGGAAGTTCTGAAATACGCCCAATCCCTTGCATGGGCCAATGAGTGGATTCGTCAGTCCAAACAAAAGAACCGCTGGAATGGACTGACTTACCATAAATTGAGAGTATTACTCGAGCAGGAGGTGATTACGCACGATCGAAAGCTTTTTGCGGAAGAAATGTGTTTAGGCTACTTTGAAAGCCGTTTTAATAATACTTCTACTCCCGAGAATCTGTTGTATGCCATTTCACGAGACTCCTTTTTAATCAGCCACGATCTCGAATCGGTCTTTTTCTACGAAACGGCTATTGCCACCGAAGTTCATTTTGCCAACCGGAACCTGAAAGCCCTGTCCTGGATGGACATTTATCGGTACCTGATCGAGCGAAAGCAACTGGATCGGTATCGAATCCTGCAACTGTGCCTGGAAGGCCTCGTCCGCGATGACTTCAGCAAAGACCTGCTGGGGTGGTTCAGGGATCTCTTTACTGGACTGGAACCTACAGCAGCGGAGCTTTTCGGTTTGCAGTTGCCTTTACTGGCTCTGCTCAATACTGAATCTTTTCTGCCACTGAATCTGGCTATGGGCCATTTAAAAAAAATGGTCTTTCAGGAAGGCTTTGCCTGGGAAGAATTTTTACAGCGTTCAGAACAGGTACTGAGCAGAACTGACACCAAAAATGTCCGAAAATCAATCCTGGATATTTTGCTGAAATTTCCTGAAGCCTATCCGCAAACCCAAAGCCGGGTTACCGAGCTGGCGGTTGTTTCTTTACTTACTACCGATCCGGTTATTCAGGAGAAAGCCACGAAAATTATCAGTCAGTGGGGAAACACGCAGGATGAAACGCTACGTGAACAGATTGATTTGTACGGCAGTAATCTTTCGGCGAAATCCCTTGAAAAGCTGGCAGCTTATGAAACCCGTCTGGCCTCGACGGAACAGGCTACCTATCACTACGACCCTAGTCCTAACGTTCAGCTTATCAGGGAACAGAATCGAATTCATTTCATCCGTACCTGGGAAGAACTTCTGTACGAACTGACCACTCCCCTCCGCAGTGATGACCCAATCAAGCTGGAGCGGATCATGGATGCAATCGTGCACCTGCCGGCCTTACCCTCAGACGCCGAGGAACAAGTAAAGCCCCTGCTAAAAAGCCATTCGTACGCTGAACTGAGCTGGGACCTGGATCAGCTGGTAGCACTGCTGCTCAGAGACTGGATTGGTGGGTTTCAGTACGCCAGAGTGCATCATTACAAGCCTGGTAAGTACCACGATCCCTTTATTCCTTTCTGGCAGCAGCGGTTTAAACAGATCCCATCGTTACGGGCAGCGACTTTACCTTTTCTCAGCACGCCGACCCACGCTCCGTGCTGGATCAGCCCTTCGGTATTGATCGAACGGCTGGCATGCTATCAGCGGGCAAAAATGGCCTGTCAACCCTTCGATTTCCTCATCGCCCTGGCCCGCACCCGCCTGGAAAATACTCAGGAGGCCCTCACCAGACTTGAAATGCTGGAAGAGAGTGAAGAAACCCGGGTGCTGAAGTTTTTACTTGACCCGGCTCAGGAACTAGTTCTGCCGGAGCAAAAGAAAGCATTCTGGCAAAAGATGTACCAACGCTTGCTGGTTTCCGGCGAACGTTCGGATGTCACCGTTAACCAGAGTTATTATGCAGTAGCGGCCCGTACCAAATCCCCGCGGGCAAACTGGGAAGCATTTAAAACCACGGATCTTGGCGTCTATCCCAACGTATCGACGCTCTATCCGTTTGCCTGGGAACATGGATTCGAGCAACAAAACCACCGATGGAGTAGAAATCCGGTAATATTTCAACGCCTGGAATTTGCCTGTGAAGTACATACTCAGATTCCTCAGACGCTACTTTATTCATTGCACTATCCCATACATGGCCGTTTTGAAGAGACGCAGGATTACAGCTTCGCTGCTGATTTTCTTTTCTCTGCTTCGCTCATTCCTCAGTATCGCGAGCCACTTTACTACCGCGTTTTGCAGGTACGAGCCTTACGCTACAAAACCAATCAGTCGGATCAACAGGCACTCGAAAAAGCCTTACGAAGCCTACTGCCCGAAGAGGCCGTTTTCTACGAGTACGGATTAATGGTACTCGCCCAGGGATTTATCAGTGCTAAAGCGACGGATCGGGCACTGGCACAGGAAGTGTTCGTTCAAAAAATAGAACAACGAAAGCTGGACGTCCGAACACTGGGACAGGAGCTGGGTAAATTACTGAAAGAGAATTTTGCTCCTCTCCAGCGAGTGATTGATAGCCTGGAAGCATTACGACGACTCTCTCCCCTGCACGAAGACGCCCTCATTCAGTTCATTGAACAGATTCTGCTAAATCAGGCTTATAGTCAGCCCCCTAAAAACACGGCCAAACTCCTGTCAATCTATCAGGATCTGTTGCAGATGAATCGTCGCCGTTTACCTGATCACCTATCCGAACACTTGAACCACTGGCAGCAGTACCCGGCTTTGAAAAAAATAGTTCTGGAACTAAGCCGTATCTAACATCCCCTTTTGCTTTTACTCATGAGCCCTGAGGACACCTTGCAAGAACTCATTCTTTCCAACCGTCGGGATGAACTGATTGCCTTTTTACAAAACACGCCACAGCGTACGCACAAAGCCATTAAGGCTACTATTCGCCAGCTTAGTCAGCAACTTTTCAGTTTTTTTATACCGGAAGGGGACATTCGCAATGAGCAATGTCGAAGCTGTTACATGGCCGCATTGCTGACCTTCACCAGAAGTGAGCTGATGAGTATTCCGTCGTATTTAACCGTACGAACGGATGTAGAAGAAGATATGCTGATCCGCATCTTCCAGTTTAGAAACTTCGGTTCCTGGCTCCCAAGCTGGATTAATACTATGATTCAAAAAAGGTACTGGATTCCTTCCTATGCCTTTTTGAAAAGACTCGAATCGCGTCAGCTTATTAGTTATGAACCTCATCTATTCGGGCGAGTCGTTAGCCTGATCGCATGGAGTTAACTTTTGACGAGATCGAGTCATTAACCGAAACAAGTACTCTTGCCAGGGATTTGCTGTCATTGTTTACCCATGTCGACCTGACCAGTTCTTATGGGTATGAAACCTATGGGACTCCTTTTGTAGCAGAATTGCTTTCCAGAAAAATCATCCTTCCCGAGGATGTATTAAAAGAGGTACTTGCCAACTTGGCCCGAAATGATTTTCACCGAACCAAATTTTTGTGGCTCAGGAGCATAGCGGAAAAAATTAAGCTTAGCTCTGAAGAAACAATCCAGGTACAGTCGGAGCTGTTTGCGGTACTCGCTACACAACACGGCGTAGGAATCAACTGGGTTCTACAGGAGCTGAAACCGCTGAGCAGGCATCCTGCTTTTCGATGGGCTGATTTTCTGCTCGCCAGCGAACTCTTGTTGATTGGTAAACACGCGAAGCTGGGAGTTAGTAGAGCGTTACTCATTCTGGAAGAATTACCCCTCTATCATCCCGCAGCTACGGCCGAAACGGTGCGGGTTACCCTGCCGGCCTTGCTGGTAAAAGATGCTTCCATACAGGAAAAAGTCATTCGGATCGTTGCCCGCTGGAGTCAGCCGCAGGAAGAATGGCTCCGGGAGGAATTGTTGCTGTATACCGACATCCTTCCGGCAAACGCCTATGAATTACTGGGAAGCTTTTTATCGTCCACGCCGCCCGCTCCCATCGAACGTTACGTGTATCAGCCTAAATTCATACGGGTGCTGACGGAAGATCGGCGTATTACTGCTGTCACGAACTGGGAAGACTTGTTATTCTTAATCGGTAAGGTTACTACCCACTTTGATGTTTCAGAAGTGGAACGCTTACTGGATTCCCTTCTTCAACAAGGATTCGATCTTCCAACAGATTTCCAGGATCAGGTGAGTAGCTTTCATTTTGAGGCTATGTCAAGCAAAACCATTTGGCTCATTCGTGGCTTCCTGCAGGATTGGTCCAATGGGTTTGAAACGACAGCGTTGAACCATCTGGTATCACCCGCTTCCAATGATGAATTTATTACTGTTTTCTGGGTACGAATGATGTATGCGAAAGCCCTGGCGAAAGCAAACCAGCGACTCTCCCTGCTGAGTACACCCACGCATCGGCCTTTCTGGATTGATCCCGAGATTCTGGTAGAACGTCTGTTCGCGTTTGAAAAAGCGGAGGTTGTCATCAATGAAATTGATTTAGCCGTAGCAATAGCCCGCCTTCGACTTGAACAGACAGAAGCCGCCTTAGGTAAAGCTCAGCAGCTTCGTACGCCAAATTTTAAAACTTTACTGACGTATGTACTAAATGCGGATCAGAATCTCCAGGAATCGCTTGACGCTCTGGAACCCTATCCCTTTCATTCCATTGAAACTTCGAACGTAGAATCTTTCGCTTCAGAAGAAATCTGGCCGATGCTTCTGGCAGTAGCAGCCCGTACGAAGAATTATCTGGGCATCTATCCGGAGTTTGAAAGGTATGCTTTCGGAACCTATCCCAATGTGTGTCGACCTTTTGAAACGAAATGGGATACCAGGACTTTCCGGGTGAAGAAAGACAGGTACTACAAAGATTCTCCCGAGATTGACCTACTCTTACTCAGCACTGATGCTTTTTATTACGACTCAAATCCTTTGCCGCTGCTGTATTCCCAACATTTTCATGGATCGTATCTTTCAAAATACACGGTCTGGGAAGAGTCGAAAGATTTTGAGATTGAACCTGGTATTCATTATCTGTTCTCGTTGCTACCCAATCAGCCTGAACCTTTGTTTTTCAGGGCGTTGAGAAGCAGTGGACAAGGATCGGAGTCGGGTCCGTCGGGTACCCAAAGTACGCTCCAGGGGAGTCTGACCCAACTTCTGGAAACCGAAACCCCACTTCTGGAAAGTGCTCATCTGCTTTTGGCAGCAGGGATACTCAAAGAAACGGCGAACAGTCGGCAACTGGCTATGGATATACTGGCCCAACTGATTTCAGAGCAGCGGGTCGATGCGGACCTGCTCACACAGATTATTGGCGTTTTACTGAATCATGCGTATAGTCCCGTTCAACGCTTTGTCGATACGCTCGCGGCAATGATCAATCTGTCTCCCACCCATAATGACGTGGCCTGTCAGCTGCTAGAAGGTATCCTAAAACGAATGAATGCAGAAAAGCCGCTGAAAAACACGAAGAAAATACTTTTGCAATACATTGACTTACAGCAAAAAACGGCAAGGCCTATGCCAGCCGTCCTCGAAGAACGGCTTCAATACTGGGAAAAATCTTCAGCTTTAAAAAAGGAAGTAGCTCAACTAAAACGTTCACCCCTTACGGTCTAGTCATTATTTCTTATGGGACAATCCCTGTCATTGTATACGCTGGATACCAGCAATTTTGAACAACTTCACGCCAGTAAGGGTCAGGATAAGGCAGCAATGGCTGAAGCCAAATTTAGTCTTCTGCTACAGAAAACCTTTATGGGCTTGGAGTACGTTCTGCTCAAAGGAAGATCGGAGGATGAAAAAGAAATCCTTCAACGGCTATTCACTCCCGATCAGTTCATCACTCCTTATGATTTCAAAAATGTTGATCCTGAGTCGTTAAGTGACGAGGAGACGGCCGACTACTGGGATGCGGTTGAACGTATGATTCCTTACCTGAGTCCGGATCAGATCAAGACCATTCATCAGGTTTTACAAACCATTCCGGTCGATCACATCCGGCAAAACTTTAATGCCCAAGAACTCAACGAGGAAAATATTTATCCCTGGGCCTGGGCCGACTCCGATGATCCGAATGTGGGGTATACGGCCCGCGAGCTAAGCGAAAATCTGGAGGATCTGAAGGCAACCTTTCAGCAAGCGGATGAGCAACAGGCCTACATCCTTTGCTACATAGGCTAATACTTACCAGGCGAAGCTCTTTGAATTCCCTATCAGGCAAACGTTTACTCATAACAGCCAGTCGACGCCTGAATAAACTCAGCGTGACTGCTGTTATAGGTTGATCTGGGAAAGAATAGATGGATCGGTGATTTTGTGATCCTGAGCTAACAAAAATGCTTTGGAAAGCAGCAGGGAAAGCCCTTCGTCTCCTTCAAAGGGAATATACAAACCCCTCGCCGGGTCTTTTTGCTGGTAATCGGCTACAATGCATAGGTACTGATCATTGGGTTCCATGAGAATGTTTGTACTCCCCAGATGAATTTTGTACGTGCGTAATTTTCCTTTTACTACCAGAAATTTCTCCTGAAGCTCGGCGACTTTATTAATTTTTAAACGGGGTAAAAGATTCGCCAGAATTTCCCTCCGGTTTATTCCCGACTCGGACAAGGCACCAAAGGAATACTGCTGCCAGTAATCCCGGTATTCATCCATTCCGCCGGAATCCTGCCAGGTAGGATCATTTCCGATACTACATACGCCTACAAACAGATCGCAATCCCGCATGACTTCCGAAAAAACGACCGGAGGCACGTCTGTTAATTCAACGTTTTGCCGGGTACTGATACGACGAAATAGTACATGATCCGTAACAATGTATTTGAAGACCCCGCTACTGACGATAGAGTCTTCGCCGTTTTCCAGAGCATGAACGTAATAATCTGCCTGAAGATCGAAATCAGGGATTTTTAGCTCCGCTTTGCCCGTATGACCATTGTCGAACGTACCCGCCAGGGTGTATTTCCACTCCCGGTTCTTCGCCAGTTTTTCAAAGGTATGCTGCTTCAAGAGGTGAGCGGCCATTCGGTTGCTGTACGTGCAGGTGCGTAGCTCAGCGTCCGTCAGGATGTAGATTTCCCGATAGGCTTGTTTCAGGGGCTGAACGATCTGCTTTTCCTGCATATACGTTCGCCAGGCCCTGATTTCCTCAGCGGTAGCCAGTACCGGATGCCATAGGCTTACGCGTGCCTCTTCGTGCGGGATGACCGCTTCCCCCCAGGCATTCACCCAACCCTCCTTCTCCCAAAAGGCGGACTGTTTTTTTTGCGAATCGTCAAATGACCAGATCAATCGTCTACTAAGCCAGCTCAATAAACCATGGTCGAGGTAGTATTTTCTGAACGCAGGGAAGGCCCAGGAGCACTGAGCTCTAAACAGTTGATCAAGCCTGCCTCGTTGCGAAGCATGCATCTGGTTGATCTGTTTCTGCAGAGCTTTGAACTGGGTGAGCTGCGAAAGGTGCTGATCTTTGATGGCAGCCGGAACCGACTGCTGAGTTGTACCATCCGGCAGTAACCAGGTAATTTCTGATTTCCCAACGCCTGTAATGGTGAGCGTAGCCTGGTAATCAGCAAAGCTTTCCGTAAGTTTACCCGCAGTCAATCCGTATTGTTCCAGCGAAAGCTCCTGGATTTCGTGAATCGAAACTCCTTGTCGTTCAGCGGCGGCCAGTAAGCCCTTTTCAACCGTTTCGCGTAAACTGGGTTTCTTTAATTTGAGCTTTAATCGGGAAAGATAAGGCACTCCTCCCCGCATGGTCGACAAGGCATACACACAGGCATTGGCTAGTCCAACGCTTGGAACGCCAATCCCGGGCAGGCTTTGATAGAGCCGTTCGGCCATCGCACCGAGTATATGAACGGTTTTTTCCCGATAACTCGGCGTACACATCCAAACCAAAGGCTTAAGAATCCCCTGGTTGTAGTCGGCTATGAACTGCGTTAAGTCTACCTGTTCCCGGGTAATCCCTTCCCAGTCCGTTACTTTTTTGTATACAAATCTGAGGTTGGTAATGAATTCAAACCAGGAATGAATAACGGCATAGAACTGCTCTTCCCCTACTTTCTGAATGGATACCTGGGAATCGGACAGAAATTTTTTAGTGGGTTTGCTACCGGACGTACGTTTGGCCAGATCGATCAAACCATACCATAACTCCCGCTCTGTCAGGGGTAAGCTTTCAATGCGTGCATTGGCAAAGCCTGCAAAGCCATCATTTTCGGTAAACAGGCTAGGAGCTATGCCCTTATTTTTCTTCTCTAGCAGAACCGTAAGCTGATCAATGATGCGAATACGATCATTTTTAAAGGCTGTATAGCCATAATAATACCTGGAAGGATCAAACTCCTGCTGATCTTTTAAAAGCTGAGCAAGTACATTTCTTTCCTCCGGACTTAAGGATTTATCCCGAAACTGTTTGACTATTGTATTGAAAAAGGAAACCAAGGGCCAGTCTTCAAAGCTATCACGATCAAAGGTTTGACCTTTAAAGCCTTCCCATAATTGGGCGATGGCCAGATGGTCCAGAACCAATACATCTTTCACGATCTGGCTTACGAATTTTCGTTTAAGGGTAAACGCCACCTCATGCTCACCTTTGGTTCTCGTACTTAAACAGTGCAGGACAAAGGCAATCTTTTTAGCATTTTCCCATAAAGCTACCTGCTGTGTATATAGGGGACATTCCCGCAGTTTTAGCTCATATGCACTCCCTTCTGGCTTTTTTAGCAGGTACTGTTTCCCAAGCTCGCGAATGACTCGCTCAAACTCAGATTCGTTCGCTATTTCTGCAAAAAAAGCAGCGTTTCGGTTTTCGTAATAATCCATGGTACGCTGTATTTCAAAGGTATTTTCACTAGTTTTTTACATTAACCGCCAATCAGTGGCGTCAATTTGATGAAGCTAATTTTAGTATCGGAAGCAACGCGAACTTGCTCAGTCAGGCTTTCCACCTGCACATGATCCACCAATATGAAAAAGCCGTTTTTTTCGAAGGCATCCAGGGCTACGTAAACTTGCTTTTCAGCATCAATTGTTCGAAGGGAAGTCTCCGTCAACGCATCAGCCTCTGCGGGTACCACGAAAGGTTTGGCAGGCATTTTTTGCGTAAAACATTCAATTTCAGCTAAAACGCGGGCAGTGATGAGGTCTTTGACCGTCACCAGTTCAGTGTTTATTTCCAGGACCAGACTATGAAGCTGCTGACCGGAGAAGGTTTCATCATACAGGGTAAGGAACATATATTGCCAGGAACAGGGGAAAATGCTACTAAGAGTGTTTAACGACCCTTAAACTAAGAAAAAATGAGTAAAGCGAACAACCCGATTAGAAACGTAGCTAGTCAATTCTGATCCAGTCCTGTTATGGTTTTACCGGTGCCACTGTTGAGCGAGCATGTTTACCAGCAGATCCGGGTAACTCCAACCAATGCTTCGGGCGGCCAAGGCGGACAAACTATCCTGATCTTCACGCCCCGGACGACCCGCACCGGTCATGTTTGGTTTCAGGTTCAGGTCAAATAAATAATAAGTGCCCTGATTGTCTTGCCGGCAGTCAATGCGAATGGGAGCCCTGGCCGAAACAACTTCCGCCGCCTGTTCACACTGTCGCATGAGGACCTGTAGTGACTCCGTCCTCCTTTCTTCATCCGAAACGATTGCACTATTGGCCACCACAGCTACCACTCCATTGTAAGGGGCAATGCCGTTTTGATGATTAAATCGTTTGACGGGAGGCAGACTCCAATACCGGGTTTTTGCTACGCTTGCCCCCTCCAGATGATACCTTCCCGGAGGCATCACGGTCAGGGTTACTTCCTGACCGGGGAGATAGGTTTCGATCATAATCGCATCACCAAATTCCGCTGATTGCAGCATGGCTTTTACTGTAGCCCGTAATTCTTCCGGCGTATGGATGAGCGAAACGCCCGCACTTCCTCTGCCCCGAATGGGCTTGGCGACAACTGGCAGTAAGAGTCCTTGCTGGAGAATGGATTCAAGCTCCGCAACACGCTGGAGAATGTGTGCCGAAGGAATGGGTAAACCTTTACTTCGTAACAACGCGTTGGTATCCCATTTGTCGTCATACAATTCTACGAGACTCGGGTCCTGACCAACAACCGGAATTCCCTGATTTAAATAGTGCTGGATGGGGTGGGTTTCGAAAAGAATGGTATTCAGCCATAGCCTTTTGGCTCCCAGGGTTAAGGCTTGCTCAATTCCCTGTCGGGTATCCGGGAAAACCCAATCATAGACCTGAGTAGGGTCCGGATGCCCGACTGGCGTTACGACCGGAATGCCCGCCTGCTGTAAGGTGAAGGCCATATCCGCCCCGCTATCGGAATAGCCTCCGGGTTTCATGGGCTTGATGATGCCGTTTTTGACGGGAGGCAGGGCGGCCTGATACAGAATCGCGACGGGAGAATTATAGAAAGAAGACATACGATACATGGCTTTGACCTGGAAACCTACAAAAGGCTCCCAGGCCTGTAAAGCTATTATAGCTACTTACCTAAACCCGAAAATACAGGATGAGTTTGCCGAAGACCTATCTTGAATCGTGGCGAGCAAGGACGTAGACAGACTTTATGACAAGTCTGAACCTTTAGAAGATGCTCGATTGCCAAAAAATAACGAAAGCCTGGTGTAGGAAAATCAGGTATCGGCAGGAGCCGTGTTCAGCGTACAGTCTTCACCTTAAAAACAGCTCGTAGAGATGACTCCGTATACTCAACACCAGATTATATGCAGGTAAGGAATTCACTACCAGTGACTTACTACCGAAGCATTAAAAAGGACGAACTCTGGCGAAAAAAAACCATAATGGGTTGAGATTACTCACGATCCGTAGGTACGTTATTCCTTGAATTAGTTGGATTCAACACTCGGCTAAAATTTTTACACCAACGAAAAAACATTCATTGAACAATTCATTGATAAAAATAGATTATATAAATAAATTTGCATGGATTGATTGAACTGAAATGCCTATACCATGCTTTCATACGACTGTTTACTAGTAAACTTTCCTGGAAAATGTACAGGTATATAGTAAAAATTGCATAATCCCAAAATGTATTCCTAGGCTTTTTAGACTACCCGGCTCTCATCTGTTATCCATTACCTGACTTCCGCGATGTATACGACCAGCACTGATTCTGATTTATGGCAAGCGTATCTTGCTGGCAATGAAGCGGCACTAGGTACTATTGCCGAAAGATATTATGCTACCTTAAAGCACTACGGTCAGAAATTTTCCGTCAGCGAGTTTGTGGTTAAGGACTGCATACAGGATCTGTTTTTACAACTGTGGCAGAACCGAACCCAGATTAATGACACCCTATCGGTGAAACATTATCTGCTCAAGGGACTTCGTAATCATATTTTCATGCACATTCGTTCTTCCAAGCGAATGATTACCCATGACCTGGATTGGGAGCTGGGAACTCCGGAAAACATCAGCGGGGAATCGATCCTGATTGAGAATGAAGCCTTCTCCAGCCGTGTTCAGCAATTGCAATTGCTAATGAATCAGCTTTCTTCCCGTGAAAGGGAAGCCATATACCTGCACTATTACCAGAATATGAGCATTGGGGAGATTGCTGAAGTCATGCAGGTGAATCGGCAATCGGTTTCCAATTTCCTGACCCGGGCCATGTCAAAAATGAGGAACCATTGTCAGCCCCAGCACTTCTTTATCTTTTTGTATTTATTTTTAAAATTTTAGCATTAAACAGAGTATGACCGGTGAGTTGCTGCATATAAGCAGTAAATCATGCCAACGAAGCCGGATCATCCATGACTTCTTTCGATACCTTAGAGGACTTTCTAGCTAATGATGCCTTCCGGGAGTGGATCACGGGTCGCAGACCCCAGGATTACACCTATTGGCAGGAATGGCTCCGGCAAAATCCAGACAAACGGGACTTATACGAACAGGCCGCTGCCCTCTGCCTGGTTCTCAGTGACAAGGTCCAGCCAGAAGCTCAGCATACGGGTGAAATCGAGCAGATTAAGCAAGCCATTCACGAAGCTAACGAACGAAACCTTACTACCTCCAGGATTCGCAGGTTCCGGCCCGGACTGCAATGGCTGGCTCCGCTGGCAGGCCTGGCAGCTCTGGTCATCATCGGTTTTTTCCTGAAAGATTTTATCTGGAATTCAACAACTGGTTCAAATACCGCTCCAATTGAAGAGAAAATCATTGCTACGAAAAACAGCTGGCAGAAAGTTGTGAATACGGGCCCGTCCGCCCAGCTCATTAGCCTTACGGATGGCTCCTCGGTTTTGCTTTCCCCGGCAGGGCAGCTCTGGTACAACATGCAGGCTGATCAACGGGAAATTTACCTGATCGGCGAGGGTTTCTTTGAAGTAGTGAAAGATAAAACTCGCCCCTTCTGGGTCTACACACCGTTTCTTACTACTCGGGTAGTGGGTACCAGTTTTCAGGTACAGGCCTCTCGGGATCAGAAGATTGCCTTTGTAAAAGTAAAAACGGGTACGGTTACGGTAAACTCCATGAAAAACCCTGATCGCTATTTAGTTTTAGAAAAGAATGAACAGGTTAAACTTGATATTATCACGAATCAGTTAACCAAGCAAACCCTGGCTCCTGCCCTTCATAAACAAAATCTTACCTCTGTACTTAACGATAACCAAAACTTTGAATTTACTCCCGTCACTGAGGTACTTAGCCGACTTCAGAACACGTATCACATCAAAATCGAATTTGACCCGCACAATTTACAGGGCTGCACCTTTACGGGTGACTTAAACGGCGTACCCTTTGCTGAAAAACTAAGGCTGATCTGCTCGGCAGTTGAAGCTTCTTATGAAACACAAGGAGATACGATTTACGTCACTGGCCATAGCTGTACTCCCTAACCGTTGAATGGTCAGAACGCTAGCGATTGAAGTGACCTGACGACCGATCCTTAAACTGTTCCAGTGTTGTTCTCACGCTTTCTCTATTCGATGGAGAACAAGACCTCTATTGCTCATTTTTTCTATAAACTCCAAAACCTCTATCCACAATGCTTCTACCCTTACGTGTCCTAAAAGGCTATCCGCGGACCGTGCTGCCGATGGTGTGCTGGCTCTTCAGTCTCCTGCTTTTCCTGCCAGCCCAGGTTCACGCTCAAAATGATCTGGACCGCCGCATTTCTATTGTCGTCAAAGACCAGAACGTCGAAGATGTTCTCAAAAAGATAGAAAAACTCGTCGGTGTCAAATTCATCTACAGCCGGGAAATCATTCAGTCCAAGCAAAAAATTAGTTACCAGGCACAGAATCAACCCATTCAGACGGTACTGAATGAGATTTTAAACCCGATCCAGATTACGTACGAATCAGCCGGTAATCAGATTCTGTTGAAGCGAATTACGCCACCTGCCTCAACTTTAAAGAAAGAAACCGTTCTGGGAGCGGAAATTCCAGTAACCGGAACCGTGACCGATGAAAAAGGAAACCCGGTTGCTGGGGTGAATATCCTGATTAAGGGAACCACCCGTGGAACGGTTACGACCAGCGATGGAACCTTTAAAGTTTTAGTAAACAGCGAGGAAGATGAGTTACTGTTCAGTTTTCTGGGCTACAAAACCCAGGAAGTACGCGTAGGCAAGCAAAGTTCCATCAACCTGACGCTTCGGGATGATAACAAAGTACTCGATGAGGTTGTCGTAGTAGGGTTCGGTCTGAAAAATAAGAAAGAAACCGTCTCCGGGGCGATTTCTACGGTTAATGCCGAAGAACTGTCACACGCCAGTACCGTAACGGCAGCCGGGGCCCTGGTTGGTAAAATTCCGGGTATTGCCTTTCGTCAGACTACGGGCCGTCCGGGCAGTGCTCCCGCCATTGAAATCCGTAACTACGGGACTCCGCTGGTTATTATTGATGGGATTCAGAAAGATTATGGCAGCTTTGCCCAGCTGGACTTCAATGATATCGAAAACATTTCCATTCTAAAGGATGCATCCGCTTCCATTTACGGGATGCAGGCAGCCAACGGCGTGTTAGTCGTAACCACGAAAAAAGGAAAGCGTAATCAGAAACCAACCATTACGCTTCAAAGCTACTATGGCCTCCAGATTCCGGCAGGTTATAACAAGCCCGCCGATGCAGCTACGTACATGAAAGCCATTGTTCAGGACGAAACCTACAATAATGTGCCCGATGCTGCCCGAACTATCAACCGGGAACAGTATGATAAATGGGTGCGGGGAACCGAGCCGGGTTTTCAGTCTTTCGACTGGTACAATTACATCTGGCAAACCAGACCCCAAATTTACGGAAGCCTGAACGTCTCCGGTGGAAGTGACAACGCGGATTACTACATCAGCCTCAACCGTGTCGAGCAGAAGAGTATGCTTCGGAATTTTCACGGATTCGACCGGACCAACTTTCAAAGCAATGTCAACTTCAATATTACTAAGAAGCTTAAAGTAGGCGTATTAATGAATGGCCGTCTGGAACGCAATCGGCAACCGGGTCTTCCAGGAGACGATTACGATTTTGCCCTGCAGGCCGCCTTCCGGAATTTACCGACCAAACGGCCTTTCGTCAATGATGATCCCCGTTACCCGGGAATCTCGGCTATTGATCCCCAGTTCAGCTACGGGTGGATCAACGAAGAAATGTCCGGCAAGTACGAATCACAAATCCGGATCATGCAAATCAACGGCACCGCCGAATACAGCATTTTTGACGGCCTTAAAGCCCGGGCTCTGGTTAGCTACTGGTACCGAAATATCCGAAACGACCTGCGGGAGAAATCGCCTCTGTTGTACCGCTTCGACCAGCCTACTAACGCGTATACCATTGCTTATCAGGGCAATGCCCGTTATCTGGAACGTAACGTAGAGAACGCGGAGGAAATGACGAGTAACGTACAACTCGACTACGAAAAAACGTTCGCCAAACATCACGTGCATCTGGTTACGGGGATGGAAACGAAGTTAGCAAACTATTCAAGGGTCTATATCTGGGGAAATCAGGAAGCGAATGGTATTCCATTCCTCACGACCAAATCCACGGCCAACGTAATAGACGCCATTCCTTTTAATCAGAGTCGCCTGGGTGTTCTGGGCCGTTTCAATTACGACTACGATAACAAATACATTCTGGAGTTATCAGGTCGTTATGATGGGTCCTACTTTTACAAAAAGGGCAAACGCTTTGGCTTCTTCCCTTCGGGATCGCTGGCGTACCGGATTTCGCAGGAAGGATTCTGGAAAACAATACTTTTCTGAGTCAGAAAATTGATGAAGTCAAGCTTCGTGGTTCTTACGGGGTACTGGGCAGGGAGTTGGGAAGTGCTCTGACCTATATTACCGGTTATAACTTTAATCAGGGCTCTGCTATTCTGGATGGTCGGGATGTGGTTTCCAGCCGTATTACGGGATTGGCTACGGATAATATTACCTGGGGTCGGGTGTTTGTTCTGGATTTAGGTATAGACGTAGGTTTACTGGGCAATCGTCTGACGGCGGGTTTTGACTGGTTTGATCGTCACCAGACGGGTGAATTAGCCAGTCGCTATGATGTACTGTTACCCAACGAAATTGGATTTAGCTTACCCGCTGAAAACCTGAACAGCGATCATACCAAGGGTATTGAAATGCACCTAAGCTGGAAAGACAACGTGCGGGATTTCAACTATTTCGTAGGTGGTAATTTTACGTTTTCCCGCTGGATTACGGGCACGCGTTACAAACCCAGATGGGCCAACTCCTACGATCGTTACCGCGACCTTGGCAGTACCGAAGGCCGTTTCCGGGATGGTAGCTTTCAGCTCGTTTCCGTTGGGCAGTTTCAAAGCTGGGAGCAAATTGCCAATCACCCCATCGATCAGGATCACTATGGGAATACGACCCTTCGTCCCGGTGATTACATCTACCAGGATACCAACAACGATGGATACATCACGGATCTGGATATGAAAAACGTTACCTATCGTGTAAACGGTGGAACGCCCTGGCTAAACTTTGCCTTTCAGGCCGGAGCCAGCTGGAAAGGATTCGATTTCAGAGCCGAATTTGCCGGAGGTTCCAAGTTTACGTACGAACAGCAATGGGTGATGCGATATTTTGATGGCAATACCAATGTTTCGCAATACCTCGCCGATAACTCTACCTGGTACAAAGACATCTGGGATAAAAACAGTGGATTCAACATCGGTAAATACCCCCTGCTGACCAAGGGCGTCAATAACTGGATGAATACCCACTGGCCCAACAGCAACTGGCAGACAAACGTTACGTATATGAAGTTACGTAACCTTGAGTTTGGCTACACGCTACCGGACCGTATGATTAAAAAAGCCAAGCTTTCGGGCTTACGCGTATACGTCTCTGCTCAGAATATTCTGACCCTGACGAATATGCCCGGTGGACTGGATCCGGAAATGACGGCTAACTCAGGGATAGCTTATCCTAACCCCCGGTTAGTTAATGCCGGCTTTAATCTGAAACTGTAATACCTTTATTTCGAAAGATCATGAAAATTTCTCTTGGTTTCCTAACCCTGGCATTCCTGTTTTACCTGACAGGATGTACAACCGAACTGGATACAGAGCCAACCAATATATTACCTGAGAGTGAGGTATTTACCGACAAAGCCCTGGCTCAATCGGTTCTGGCAAACTTTTATGCTTCCGTTAATTATGGACAGACCAACAGTAATCACGGCAATTATCACTTGCTGGATGAGGCCAACCTGTCGTACGGACCGCCAACCACTACGGATGACGAAAAAGTAATTCCCCGTCACTTCTTTCAGACGTATGATTACGGACTGGTTCGACGCATGAATCAGTTTCTGGTTGGCATTCGCTCCAGTGCGGCCCGTTCGTCCCTGCTGGAAGCAGACCGTAGCAACCTGGAGGCTCAGTGCATTTTCTTAAGAGCCTGGTATCATTTCTGCATGGCCCGCAGTTTTGGAGGCATGCCGATTTTAGGCGATACCGTTTATACCTATCAGTCGGGTATCGATCCGGTGCAGTTTCAGGTACCACGCTCGACCGAAGCGGGCATCTACGATTATGTAATTGCTCAGTGCGACCTGGCCGCTACCAAATTAACGGCTGCCAAAACCACGAATGGAAGTGTTGCCAATAAATGGGCGGCCCTGATGCTTAAATCACGGGCTGCAATATACGCAGCCTCCATTGCCAACTACGGTAACAAAATTACTCCGAGCGTCAGAACGCAGAACTGGGAGGCAGGTATTCCCGCTGATCAGGCCAGTAAGTATTACAAAATAGCCCTCGAAACCGCCGAACAGGTGATTCAGCAGGGACCCTATGTTTTACAAATCGACCCTACAAATCTGGGCGACTCTTTTTATAAGGCAACGAGCGTAAAAGCGGGCAACACGGAAGTAATCTGGGCAATGGACCGGTTACGTCCAAACGTAGTGACGCAGTTTACGAATTTTACCATGCCGTATTCCCAGCGGGATTTTACGGAGGGTAATGCCCTGGGCGTAGTTTTGAATCTGGTGGAAGCCTTTGAAAACAAAGACGGTAGTGCTCCGCAAATCAAAACTCGAAACGATGACGGTAGCTACGTATTCTATAACTCCGTCGAAGACCCTTTCTCCAGAAAGGATGCCCGGCTCTGGGGAACGGTTATCTATCCCAACGCCCCGTACCGTCAAACCCCCGTTATTCTTCAGGCGGGTCAGCTTAACAAATCGGGTAATGAGTATGTACTGCGGACTTCCGCCGCTGGCGGTCGGGATACGCAGGGCAATCTGGTTACGTCGATTAACGGTCCGGTAGCCAATTCCGACAATTTTGTGAACAAAACCGGATTTCTGGTTCGGAAATTCCTGGATGAAGCTCCCAATGCAGGCCTAAACCCAGGCTTTAGCGAGATGTGGTGGCCCCGGTTCCGTATCGCCGAAGCCTACCTGATTGCCGCCGAAGCCGCTTTCGAGCTTGGGGATAAAGCCAAGGCCGTTACGAACCTGAATGCTACCCGCCGCCGGGGCGGTATTACGCCCGTCACCGAATCGTCCATCACTTTCAACCATATTGTGAATGAATACCGGGTTGAATTTGCTTTTGAAGATCACCGGTACTGGGATTTGAAACGCTGGCGGTTAGCTCACACCATCTGGAATGGAACACCGAATGATCCGACGGCTCAGATGTATTCGCTCTTCCCGTACAAAGTAGTAGCTCCGGGCGACGCGAACGATGGCAAGTGGGTGTTTACCAAACAGGTTTCCTATAAAATGGCTCCAAACCCCCGCAACTTCCCGTTGATGAATTATTACGCGGCCATTCAGCCAAGCTGGCGAGCCAACAACCCCAAACTGGTGTACAATCCTTTACAATAAGCTTTGATCTCATGACTATAGCATCGCTTTTTTATCGTCTCTTACTCGTTCTGCCGGTGTGTCTGCTGATGAGCTGTAGCACGGAAATTGATAACTGGGATTATCCTACTTCCAGGGTTTCGGGTCAGTTTTTATACAAAGGTCAGCCCATGCAACTGATGGGAACGGCTTCTGATGCCACCGGATCCAACATGCTTCAGCTTCACCAGACGGGCGAAGGCTGGATCCAGGGATTCATCAAAGTATTTTCCAGAGAAGACGGCACTTATACCATTAATGCATTCGATGGCGATTACTACCTCAACCTGACGCCGGGCCGGGGTCCCTGGGTACCCAATACGGACACCCTGCGGTTTACCTTGAGAGGGGAAGAGAAAAATGTAAACTTTGAAGTAACGCCTTATTTCTGGTTGAGTAATTACACGAGCACTTACAAGGATTCGGTATTTACCGCCACCTTCAACGTTGAGCAGGTAGTTTCCACCGCTGTCATGGAAAGAACGGTGATTCAATTGACTCCTACTGCTATTGTGGATAATACGTCCAAGGTTCTCGAAAGGGCGTTTACCAATGTCGTACCGGGTACCAATACCCTTACGTTAAATTTGAAAACCCTGTCCAATAGTGAAAAAACTAATCTTAGGAAAACGGGCTTTCTCTTCGCTCGCGTCGGAATCAAAACCAGAAATGTCTCTGACTTGATCTACTCCAAAACGGTACAGCTAACGCCCTGATTTATGTAATCAAACCAGCTCTTCTTCTCAAGCCGATGAGCCTAAAACCGTTCGGTTTAGCTAAGGCTATCCAGGAAAGGAGAAAGGAACATTTTACCCATAGCCCCAGAAAAGACTTCGTTAAACAGATCATTCCCTTTGTAAGGCTGAAGATTGCGAACCGGTTGATATCACTAGAATCAGCGGGTTTATAAGTGAAGTGTTTTGTGCCCCTGGTGCAAAAATGATTATCAATTTTAGCGGAAGTTTTACATCCCGGTGCTGTAGGTGCCGGGATGTTTGTTTGGATCCTATTCAATAGGTAACTCGTTCGCCGGGAAAGGTACGTTCGGGTCTGTGTCTGTCTATATTTTCCTCTGTTGCAGAATTCACGGCGTATCCGTACTTTAGGTGAGCCCAATTCCTGCTTCACTTGCCCATGACGGCTTATTTAAACCTAAGAAACCTCTTTGATCTTTTCTGCATTGCTCAGGGCATTACCACGGCGGGCAGGCTTTTACTTCAGCCCAGACGTTCAGCCCATCGGTGGTTAGCACTGCTAATCGTTGGACTCACCTGTCAGGTGATTGACTACTTTTTAAGTCGATCCGGCATTTACTATCGCAACCGCTGGCTCTATTTTTCGCCTTTATTTTTTTCCTGGGGTTTCGGTGCGTTTGTTTACGGGTATGTGCGGGCCCGCACTACGCCAACCCAACCTTTCACTAGCTGGCATTTTGTTCCGCTTGCCTTACAGATCCTGTTTTATCTGATTCTGGTTTTTCAACCGCTCCCTACCAAAGCCTGGTTCTGGCTAACGGTTCATAAACCTTACACCCGTTATGTGGAGTATTACGTCAGTGGTCTACTGATGCTCAGCTATCTTTACCTTAGCTGAAAACGAGTGCAACAGACACCTGATCCGGCAGGCTGGATGAAACCTGCCTTACGGGGTCTTGCTTTCTTCTACGGACTGGCACTGCTTGATCCACTCATCAACTTCCTGTATTTATCACCTCAAGATACCCGATTCTTTTTTACCGCTCAGTTGTTCCCGATTTTTACCTGTATCGCCGCCCTCACCGGTCACACCCTTACACAAGTACATCTCCCGGCGAAGATACTACCAGCCTCGTCCGTCAATAAAGAACATCAGGACCAGATTCAACAGGCTATTCACTACCAAAAGCTTTATCAGAACCCGGAGCTTACGCTGGTTTCGTTGGCAGCCCGGCTTGGGCTTTCTCCCAACGTCGTCTCCCGAACCATCAATACGGGTTTTGGGCAGTCGTTTGCTGAGTACATCAATACGCATCGCGTGGAAGAAGTCAAGCGACGCCTGGAAGCCGGAGACGCCGAGCGATTTACGCTCCTGGCTTTGGCATTGGAAGCGGGCTTTCCGTCCAAAACCACCTTCAATCGGGTATTCAAGGAGCAAACCGGCTGCACGCCAAAAATGTACCAAAAGAAGTGCCATTCTATGATTCGGGACGATCCTGATTTGTAAAGCGTACACCTTTGGGTCAAATCAGTCGATCATGCAATCCTACAGACTCCTGCGTTGGTTTTTCTGCACGTGGCTTGGCCTCGCCCAATTCCTCCCGTTCGTCATTGCTCAAGTACCCGAAAAGCGGGCCGACCGAATCGCTGCTGTTGAGACGGGTTTGATGCCTTACGTGCCCATCGCGGGGCTATCGGGCTGGAATCTTGAAAAACGCAGACAATATCATCAGGTTCCGGGGCTAAGCATCGCCGTTGTTCGCAACTACCACATCGATTGGGTCAAGTCGTACGGTCTGGCGGATACAAGCACTCGCCAGCCAGTCACCCCGCATACCCTCTTTTCAGCAGGATCAATCTCTAAGTTAGTAACTGCCCTGGCGGCCCTTCGCCTGGTTGAGCAGCGGCGACTTAGCCTGGATACCCCCATCAATCACTACCTGACTTCCTGGAAATTGCCGGAGAATGAATTTACGCGTCGAACTCCAATAACCCTGCGGATGCTGCTGAGTCACCGCGGCGGAACGAGTCAGTCCGCCTACTTTGGCTTCACACCCAACCAGACGCCCCTGCCATCGATTGTGGATATTCTGGCGGGTAAACCCGGCACGGAAAGTCGGCCCGTAATCGTCAACAGTGAACCCAATCAGGGATTCCGCTATTCCGGTGGTGGCTATCTGGTAGTACAGCTGGCGATGATGGACGTAACGGGTAAAGATTTTGCAACCTTAACCGACGAGTTACTTTTTAAGCCGCTCAGGTTGCGGCATTCAACCTTTGCCCAACCTCTTCCCGCTTCACTAGCTACCCGGGCATCGTGGGCTTATTCGTCCAATAGCTGGTTTAAAGGCATGCCCTACGTCTATCCGCAACAGGCCGCGGCTGGTTTGTACACCACAGCCCATGATCTGGCTCTGCTTCTGATTGACATTCAGGCTAGTTACGGGGGAAAACGTGGTCTATTACAACAGGCATCGGCTCAGGCAATGATGACACCCCAGACTCAGGTGAGTGACGGATTCTATGACGAACAGATGGGATTGGGAGTCTTTTTACTGCGACAGCAAACAAGCACGGGTGAAGACGGTCGATACTTTACCCACACGGGCGTCAATGCCGGATTTTTAGCTGAAGTTACGGGAAGTTTGACGGGCGGTAATGGTGTAATAGTCATGATGAACAATGACAATGGGGCCAATGAATTAGCCAAAGAGATTCGTCGGGCCGTAGCACCCGTTTACAACTGGAAAGACTTTCTGCCCAGGCCCCTGGTCAGGCAAGTTTTACCAGATTCGCTCCTGAACGCGTACGTAGGCCGCTACCAGCGGGGTGCCGATGAAGTGGTACAAATCAGGCGGGAGGGCAATTTGCTTGTCGAGCAGATCAACAATGGCAAACCCATCCTTTGCGTCCCCATCAGCCCCGATACCATCGCCCTGACCGATTACACGACCCATGCCTATTTCAGTCGGGGCCCATCGGGTAAAATCGATTCGCTCCGGTTGGCGTGGGAAAAAACGCCCTGGCCGCGTCTGGCTGAGGACCAGTACTTACCCAGCGAACTAATCCGAATGGGCCGGATCAAGGAAGCCATGGAGGGGTACGCAGCAATGCATCTGAATGTCTTCCAACTCACTTACATGGCTTATGATTTTCTCCAGCAACGCCCTGCCAATTTGCCCGCAGCCGAAGGAATACTGATGATTGCGAAAGAACAGTTTCCCAAGGAAGCGATCGTACACGCCCGTTTGGGCGATTTATGCCTGAAGCGAGGGGATAAAGCAGGTGCGATAGCTGCCTACACAAAAGCCGTCGAACTAGATTCTACGGATCAAAACAGCGAGGAAGTATTGAAGAGGTTGCTGGCTCGTTGATCAACCCCTGAAAAGCAATGGTTTTCAGGGGTTGATCTCTCCTGATGTATTAGTTTGGGCCACTCCAGTACCTAAACGGATCGACCTGTGGTTTAATCCGTCTAGCTTGGTTCGTAACGTCAACACAGGTTTCAAATATCCGGAGAAGATTTTTGAAACTATTGCGAAGAACCCTCGTCACTAACGTCCTACTTTACTTTTCGGTTTGCATTACGATCTGCCCGACGGGTTGAGCGGCATTGAGGTCGTCTTCTGCTGAAATTAAAAATCCTATGGGTTTAAAGGGCGTCAGTGTCTTTAGAGAGCTTTTGAGTTCATCTGAAAGAAATCCGCTATCCGTTTTCAACTGTCCAATGTTTTTTACTCCGTCTTTCTCGGTTTGTACCCAAACCAGGTAGAGTTTCCGGGGTGGCGTAAGTCTGCTGGGTTCAGCTAATCTGGTAATCTTCAAATTAACTTCATAGTTATCGTTGCCATCTTTCTCCACCTCTACACTTCCTTCTGCGGCTGGCACGACCGTTGAAGTAGCAAAATTGTATTTTTCTGAGTTACAGGATTGAAGCAACACCAGGACGAAAGCCCACATCAGGACATTGGCTGTGACATTCGACCACTTGATTTTTATAAATGATTGCATGGATGGATCGTTTTATAATTGAACAATTCTACTAAAGGGGTTGATTTTAATTCAACAAAATGCTGGTAATTACTGTAAATGAACACGTACTTTTTTAGGGAAAAACAGTGTACCAGTATCTTATGTTATCTGGCTTGCTGTTACGCCTTTTGTCCGTTGAGCCCATTTTATTACTATTCTCTGGCTAAATGCGTCTTCGAAGGTTATGTGCATCCCGCTTGAGGTACCTACGGAACGCGTCAAATGGTTTACTGATTTACAGGAACTTCCCATAGTTTTCAGGGCTCATCGTCCGATAACACACTATTTATATCCAGGCCGGTATTGATCAGAAGAGAACAGTAGTAAAACGGCAGTATCCTCGACCTGTCCGGTTCTACAAATGAATGATGTTATTTGTAATCAGCATTGAAAGTGGATTGCTTTGCCTCGATGTCAGACAGGAGTTTCTTAAAGACTACGTGGGAAGTAAGCCCCTGCAATTGCAGACACATCAAATGCATTTCGTTACAGAATAATCGATCATCCTGACCGTAATCCCACAGTGGTCGGAGGCTTTGCAAAACCAACGCATCAAAACTGATTTCAGGAATGACTATTAAAATTTTTCCCTGCTGATCGTAAACCGCCTCGGCCGGAAAATGACTGGACCGGTACAAGAAGAGGGATACCAGGGCGTGCAAACTAAGAATAGCGGTACCGGGGTCATTTACGCCTGTACTCAAGGCTCGCAATCCAATTTCTCTTAATTGGCTAAACCCGTAAAAATAATTGCCCTGAATGGTTTGATTATGCCTGACGGACGTCAAGTCAATGATTTGCTTTTCCAGCGATTCCGGAATCATTTTACTTACTCCCATCAAAGGAGTGCCTGGTAGCACGAACGTACCCGGAGTAACGACTACATTAATCTGAATACCGTGTTCCGAACAAAGCGATTGCAGAGCTTCCAGATCAATCCGTTCGTAGATACCCGACTCGGTAGCTTTGACAAAATGAGAAGTATGCGTAAAGGGCTGGGCAGGAACAGGTTGCGAATGAGGACAGCTTTTTTTCATTGCATCCAGCGTATCCTCAACTATTTTTTTGATCACTACTTCATATTTAACGGACTGGGTAATGTAGTGTAAAAAATAAATAAACAGGAAAATATCGAAGATCGTAAAGAACATTAGCAGGTAGATACTAAGGGCCGGAATGTAAATTCCTGATTCGACATCCCGAATCGTGCTTAACAGAAAGAAAGCATAGATGATGGTTCCGATATAAATGCCTAGAACGATTTGCTGAAACCTATTCCCGATTAACTGACCAAGTACGCGGTTACTCATCTGAGAGGCCGCCTGATTCAGCACGATCATTACCATTGAAAAGCTGAATACGGTTAGCGACAACAGTCCAGCGGCAATGGCCGTGATGATGCTTCTGGCCGTTGAAGCATCTCTTAAACGTAACCACACCAGCTCACTCTTGATCAATTTTCCCTGCGTTGAATAATCTAAAGTGATCATGATTCCACACAAAATGAGAAATCCCAGGGAGATGATCGCCGGGTAAAAGGCGATACTGTTGACGGTTTTTTGATATTTTCTGAGTAAAAAATTATTCACGGGTCTACTTGTCAAGGTGTCTGGAAACGCCGTAAAAAAATAAAACCAGTAGGGGCCCACGGGTAAAATCAGCCATTCCCTGAGCATACTTCAAAACGTATGATTTATTTTCTCTATAAGATTTCAGTTTCCCGGTATCACCCGATTGTTCTGATACCCAGGCGATAGCCAGTGATACTTTCTGTTCTTTGATCATTCGGCTTTTGAGGCAATGAACCTATAAGCAGCTGATTCTGAGCATCAGCCCACACTGACCCTAAGGGATGAGCCTTTGCTAAAGCAGCCTAGTGGCAAAACTCTTTTTCTGCAATATCCTGACTGTTCTATCCATTTTTTCGGGGAAAATTCTGGTCAACTGGCACGTACAACTACTTATATTTCACGCAAGCTGGTCGTATCTACTTGATTGTACAGGTTGTATGGCTACACCTGTCTAAAAAGGCTATTCCCTTCATTACTCCATCGCTGGTCTTGTTCCTTTCTGCTTTTTTCGAGTTCTTGCGTATACTATTGAAATCGGTCCGTTCGATTCCGTATTCGGACATGCCTCCGCTCTCGCCAGGACCTCAACGGTAAAAGCAAGCCTACGCAGTTCGCGAATGCACACCCTATACTGAAGGGAAAACTGGCAGAGAATCTAAACCTACCTTCCGCTTCGTGCCTGCTCAAACCAGCGTATAGTCGCAAGGGTCTTACTATGTATGCATAACCATCAATTAGGCACCAAGCCTCATTATCAAATCCTGGATGGGCTCCGGGGAGTAGCCGCCATCCTGGTCGTTTTTTTTCACCTGGCCGAGCCGCTGGCCAGCAGCCGCCTGGAAAATGTAGTAAACCATGGATACCTGGCCGTTGATTTTTTCTTTCTTTTATCCGGCTTTGTTATTGGTTATGCCTACGACGACCGATGGAACCGCTTAACCGTGGGCGGCTTTCTTCGTCGCCGGTTCGAGCGGCTGCAACCCCTCGTGGTGTGGGGCATGACCCTTGGTGCGGTTACCTTTTACTTTACCGACTCCCCGATCTGGCCGCTCATTCATACCGTTCCGGTCTGGAAGCTGATTCTTGTTACGCTGATCGGTTATACGCTTCTCCCGATCCCCCTTTCGATGGATATACGCGGCTGGCAGGAGATGCATCCGCTCAATAGTGTGGGATGGTCCTTATTTTTCGAGTACATCGCCAACCTACTCTACGCTCTGGGACTGAGGAAATTATCGACGAAGGCCCTGACTGCTTTTGTCATACTGGCCGGTGCCGTACTATTGCATTTTGCGGTTACAAACCCCAATGGAGACGTTGCGGGTGGCTGGACACTCAATGCTCAACACATGCAGATCGGCATCACCCGTACGATTTATCCGTTTTTTGCCGGACTGCTTCTATCTCGGGTAGCCCGACCCGTAGCTATCAAACATGCCTTTCTCTGGTGTAGCCTGCTGATTGCGGTGGTTTTACTGATGCCACGCCTAGGCGGTGAAGCTCAGCTATGGATGAACGGTCTCTATGAAGCGTTCTGCATCATCGTGGTCTTTCCACTCATTGTTTACCTCGGTGCCAGTGGCGTGGTGCATACGCCTATGGAAGAGAAAATTTGCACCTTCCTCGGTGATCTTTCCTATCCCCTCTACATGACGCATTACGTGCTGGTGTATTTTTACGTAGCCTGGGTGAGTCATCACAAAGGCATTACCCTCAGCCAGGCCTGGCCCTACGCACTACTCACGTTTACGGGAGCCATTGGATTGGCGTATGCCAGCTTAAAGTGGTACGATGAACCGGTACGAGCCTGGTTGCGGAGAAAGCTGAAGTAGTTGAAAGCAAAATCCTGTACGCGTTGAGCCTGAGAAGGGATTGAATTCCGTACACAGGACCACCGATGAATGAACGATTGAGGACCCACCAATGGATCTACCCTGCTTAGGCCCCGATGGATCCTCCTGTCTTCTCCTGCCCGTTCGTGTAATCCGGTGCTACAAGAAGCAGGAGAATACCCGTTTTGTCACTCCCTCAGGGATTCGCCGCCAGTTTACTCAACAGTGCAGCCGTTTCCTTACTTTCAACCCGTGGAGCATTGGCGTGGGTGAGCTTTCCCTTTTTGTCAAAAATCATGTACCGGGGAATGGCCTGTACTTTCGTTGCCTTGATGAAATCGGAAGCCTGGGCGTTGACGATCAGATAGTTTTCCGGGTAATCGCTGAGCTGCTCCTGCATACTGGCTGCTAGCCAGGGTTTAACCTGATTATCGATGGATAGATACACAAACACGACTTTTTCTTCCTGTAAAGCCTTGCGGAGGTGCATAGATTCCGGCATTGCGGCCCGGCAGGGACCACACCAACTGGCCCAGAAATCCACGTACATGATTTTTCCGGCGTGACGTTTCTTAAGATCTTCGAGGGTAATGCGTTTGTTTTTACTGTCGAGTAGCACCAGGGACCGCGTGGTGTTTCGTAGCTGATCAAACTTCAAAGCAAAGTTTTTTTCCAGAGACTGCGTGTAGAGCGTATCCTTCACCAGCCCTTTGTACGTCTGGTGATAGTGCAGAAAGTCAGCCTGGGAAAAGGTCCGGGCGATTCGATACATTTCCCGCGTGAGCAGATAGTCTTTTGCCGGAGCCGGAAACAGGGCACTCGTCTGGATCAGTTCAAATGCCTGGCGGTAATCCCGGTTTACTCCGTCTTTCAGGTCCATAAATCGGGCCTTTCGGGCCACGAGCCGATCGGCAACTGCATCCAGGAATTCGTGATGGTATACTTCCGGATAGTGGTAGGGATTTTTCTTGTAGTCTGCTAAAATCGCCTGAATACGATCACTGGAAAGATGTCCAGCTTCCAGTTCGACCAGGTTCGTCCGCATCTGTACCTTCTCTTTATGAAAAGCATACACTTCCGGCGATAGCATACCCGCCTGTTGCAAAGAATCCAGCACGATATGGGCCACGGCGAGATCCGCCAGTACCTGCGGGTAGAGTTTCCGCTTGACCCGGGCGATGCCACTGTCAATGCGGGCAATGTTTTGCACCGGTGTCAGGGTGGCGATTTTCTTCATCACGGCGGGATCGTTTATGATGTCCCGCATGTAAATTTTTCCCGCATCCATATAACAGCCCAGTGGTGTATATTTTTCGGTACGTCCCACGCCCTTGCGAATTAGCTCATCTACCCGAAGATCAGCCGGAAATGGCTTTCGATGCAGAATGTTCAGTTGCGGGATCGAATCGCGGTAGCTAATCAGCAGGGAGTCTCCACTTCGGAGTACATAGTCATTGTAATCCATATAATTGGCGGAAAGCCGTGCGATTACGACTGAAGCGGGACTTTTAAAAACAATCGGATTGGGAATTTCATTGGGTTTTAATTCAAATCGGCCATTCCCATCATCGGTATACAGTGACAACAGATCGTCTCTCCTCGACCAGGACGTACGGTTGTTAATTTTAAAATGAAAATAATTATCAATCTGCGGCTGATTTTTAAATTGAATCGTAACCGATGGAGGGTTAGCAATCGTCTGACTATTCCCCTCTGCTAATGTTCCTAAAAGTAGGACCGTACCAAACAGACCGATGTTTTTCATAGGATTTTTTTAAATGTTGACGTGATGACTTGCTGCTTTAAAACAGCCCATAGTTGTTTCTATAAGCCACTATTTGTCAAATAGTTAGCTTAAGTGCTTTACAAAAAGCACCCACTGCAAGCGATGTAGGCTTGCCGATTTAATCCAAAATGGCCGATCGTTTAGCCGTTCTTAAAGACGGCGGGAAATAGCATTCTTACGCTGGAATGTCTCTTGAGCGAAGTGCTTAATTCGTAGAAAGAATAAACAAAATGCAGGCTGATCGCATAGCAAAATTAATTATAGAGGAAGGATCTTTTTCAAATCTGCAGTAATACTAGCACTGTATATTCACAATAACTAAATAAATAGTTAAAAAATTAAAACCTTAGTTGTTTTTGTTTCATCTTGCACGGACGTTACGCATTATACGCCTTTCGGTTCACCATTCACCGCATAAAAAACTACTTCTTTTGCTTGTGCTCGGTACGGCCTGTACCCGCCACACCAGCCTGCCGCGTTCGAGTCCGCATAATGTAGTCAGCCAACTTAATGACTCTACGTGGTTCGCTACTGGAAAGGCCATTCGCCTCATCAAGCCGGGTCAACAGCCCGGATCGGTCTTTACGCTGCAAGTGTTTACCGACCTTGACTTTTCGGGCAATAGTTCTGTCAACCGTTCCCCTGCCATTACGGGTTGCAACGGCGAATGCGTTCCTACCCAAAGTTTGTCTGTCTATCAGATCCCACTTAAAAAAGGTCGGTATACAATTGCCCAGCTTCATGGCCAGCGGGTTACGGATGTGGAGCGAACCAATTACCGACTATTGTGGAATGGCAGTGGCCTTGCCAAAGAATACGTCAATGGCAAGGGCCGTGCAAGCTGGGTGCGTATTACCCGGTACGATCCGGAATCCTGCACGGTGGAGGGTCAGTTTTCGCTGGACCTGAACGAAAACCTCACGATTCCCAATCGCTTACAAAACCAGCTTCCGCCCGTTGCCCGTTTTCGGCACGGGGTCTTTCGCGTTGAGGTTAAGGATATACGTTTAAAAGAATAGTCCTTGTTTGAGAGCAGTATGTTAAAAGGAACAACCTTCAGCCTTTAAGCTTTGATTTTGATCAGGACAAAGCTTTATAAATAGTTTTTAAACAACATACAATCAACGCTTTATCAGAATAAATCTTGATTGAGGCAGGCAGTAGCTCGGGCTCCAGGGCTCATGTTTAGCCGTATCTGATCAGCCTCTGGTTTTACTATTGAAGGGTTGCCAACAGAATGGGGCAAGAAAATCCCCTGCTTCCAGAGGCTGATTCTTTTTGTTCTCACCCCCTTACCTGGCCCATTCCTTTCCGATTACTCTGTGATTTTCACCTAAAAGGTAATAAAGTTGCTCTGACGTAGCCCGGGCCTTGATTTCACCTCGGCCCAGCAATGAAACGTATGGCTTCCCTAAAGCAATGAAAACCCTTTTCAAGCATAAGAAAACGATGATAGAAACAAAAGGATACGCCGCCCAGACCAAGGATACGCCCCTGGCTCCCTGGTCTTTTGAACGCCGGGAACTCGGTCCGCACGATGTTCAGTTCGATATTACGTACTGCGGCGTCTGCCACTCGGATCTGCACCAGATTCGGGATGAATGGGGTAACGGCATTTTTCCCATGGTACCCGGGCACGAGATCGTAGGCCGCGTGGTGGCCGTGGGTAGCCATGTGCAAAAATTTAAAGTAGGCGATTTAGCCGGAACGGGTTGTCTGGTGGATTCCTGCCGCACCTGCGAAAATTGCCAGCACGGCTTGGAACAATACTGCCTCAACGGCAACAGTCAGACGTACAATGGGCTGGAGCAGGATAAGAAAACACCGACGTACGGGGGCTATTCCAACACCATCGTGGTGCACGAAGATTTTGTACTGCACATCCCCGAAAATCTCGATCTGGCAGCTACGGCTCCCCTGCTCTGTGCCGGTATTACTACGTATTCGCCCCTGCGACACTGGGGCGTAAAGCCAGGCCATAAACTGGCAGTTCTGGGTCTAGGAGGTTTAGGCCACATGGGCGTAAAATTCGGGGTTGCTCTGGGAGCGGAAGTAACCGTGCTGAGTACCTCACCGAGCAAAGAACAGGATGCCAAAGCCCTCGGTGCCCACAAGTTTATCGTGACCAAAGACCCCGAACAACTAGCTTCCGTAACGGGCTATTTCGATTTTATTCTCGATACGGTTTCCGCCGAGCACGATTACAATCAGTACCTGGCCTTACTCAAAACCGACGGCGTTCATATTTGCGTTGGAGCCCCGCCAACGCCCTCGGCTATTCTGGCCTTCAGTCTGATTCCGGGGCGTAAAAGTCTGGCTGGTTCGAACATTGGTGGTATTGCCGAAACGCAGGAGATGCTGGATTTCTGTCAGGATAAGAACATCGTTTCGGACATTGAAATCATTGCCATAAACGATATTCACACCGCCTACGATCGCATGCTGAAAGGTGACGTACGCTACCGCTTTGTAATCGATATGGCGACTTTGTAAGAGCCCCAATCGATGTCGGTTAATGGCCTGTCAAGACAATGATCATTGTACCCATTGGAAAGCCCCTTCCATCGCTGGTCTTCACTAGTAGTAGGAGGGGCTTTTGACATACGTAGCCTTACGTCTGCCTTGCCACGCACACCTATCAGCATTTACCGCCATTTGTCCACCTATCCCCGTTCTTTGTTAGACAAAAGGCAGTTGATTGGCCCGTAGTTTTGCCAGCAAATCAATCGACTATGGCCAATCTTCTTAAAAAAGCAGCGTCGGGTTTACTGGAAAAAATGCTTACTCCGGCTCAGGTAGTTAGCGTCCGGGCCTGGCAACCGTCCACCCTGCACGAAATTGTCATTCATACCCCAACCGTTGCCATGGAAAAGTGGGAAAGTATCAAGCGTTTCAAGTGTCAGGTAGAAACGCTTACGTACCGCGATTATACACCTGCCGAATGGGACGTTGACACCCGGCAATGTACCTTTTATATCGAAACCGGACATGCGGGGGCTGGCAGTCGCTGGGCCCGACAACTCAAAGCGGGTGATACTATTTTGCTGGGCCTCGCTCATGCGGCTCCTGTACCCGAAAAGCCGGGAGAAATCCTTTGCCTGGGGGACGCCAGTGCCTTGGGCCACTTTTTGAGCCTGCGACAACTCACGACCCGGGAACATTATCCCATGCAAGGCTGCGTCCTGCTCACGGATGACTACGTGTTTCCGGCCTCCTGGCAGTACCCCGAATTCGAGTTTCGAGTAAAAAGTCACAGCAACGGACAGGCGGAGCTGGAACAATGGCTTCAAACGCAGTCGTTACAAGCGTACACCAGCATTTATATTGCCGGAAATATTCCGCTGGTACAAAGCCTGCGAAAAAAACTAAAAGCCATGCCGGATGTGCACGCTAAAATTTACGCACACGGATTTTGGTCCTGACTACAGCCATGACCCAGGAAACCATAGCCCTTTACTCGCTCATTGAAAGCCTGTCAGGCGTTGAGATTCAATCGTTTTCATTTGATGAAATCGAGGTACTTGCCCAGGATCGAAGCATGATGCCTCACCGCCACGATCACTACTGCTGTTTTTTGCTGGAACGGGGAGCGGTTAATTTTAGCATTGATTTTCAGGAGATGGAAGTTGGTACGTCAAGTTTATTGATCTCCTGTCCCGGACAAGTCCACCAGCTGGGTTTTGCCCGACAAGCTCACGGCTGGATGCTGGCCTGCGATGCGGCTCTGATTGATCCCAAAGCCCGCACCGTGATTGATCAGGCTTTTTCCCGAATCGTACTCATGCGTCTGGACGCGTCCAGCCTGGATTGGTTCGTCCACCTGTTTAAGCTCATTCATACGCGGGTCCATACCGAGCAGCCCGAGCGTTTTCAGGCTCAGCTGTTGCAGCACTTACTGAATGCCTTTTTTTATCAGGCTGCTCATCTCTTTCAGACCCAGGAAGAGCAACGCATTCAGCAGCATACCCTTCGAAGCGTTGACCTGTCAAAAAGATTTCAGCAATTGGTAAAAGAACATTTCCTGAACCTGAAAAGACCCGCCGATTACGCCGCGATGCTCAACATTACGGTGAGTTACCTAAATGACACGGTAAAATCGGTTACGGGTTTTCCTTCAACGTATTTTATTCAGCAAGAAGTAATCCAGGAGGCTCAACGACAGCTTTTCTATACGACTCAAAGCGTCAAGGAAATTGCTTATGGCCTGGGTTACGAAGATGGGAAGTACTTCACCCGTTTGTTTAGCAAGCTCGTTGGGAAGTCCCCCACGGATTTCCGAAAACTACACGTTTCCGAGTAAGCCTTTCGGTAAGAAATATCCCGTTTTACAGTAGCATCAGACCCACTTAGCTATGAAATTTCTAATCATTGGAGACATCCAGGCGGAAGATTCGCTAACGTTTGACGTAGCGGATTATCTATGGAATAAGGGTAATGAAATCTATCTACAAAGTTTAGATGCCGACCGGTCTGACGCGGAAACACCGGGATTAGAAATTTCGGATGCTGTTGTGATTGTTCAGCCCGCGTTAGCTACTGTAAGCTCAGCCTATTCATCCCTTACCCCGGATCTTCTTGAAGGCAACGACAACCTTGCTTCCCGTACCGAAGACCGGTTATCGATTCGGCAGCTACTTCGCCAGCAAAAACTGGTTTTTCTCTTCTCGCAGGACGGTATTTTCTCGAATCTCCGATCTGATGTGTCCCGGATTCATAAAATTTTTACGTACCCGGCATTAAACCAAACCGCCCTTCTCCAATTTTTTGCCTGGTGTAAAACGCTTGGCCTTTTTGCTTAAACACCTGACTGTTGTAGTACGATCTGCCCGATCGGACTCAAGTTTCAATGAGTAGCCTGAATGGGTGGGCGGACTATCCAAATCCATCCTACTCTTTTTGGGTTGGAATAAAGCTTCCACCCGAGTGAATGAAACATCCACCTGTACGGGCAACTTACTCAATGGGCTGAATCGTAATTTCCCCTTCCAGTCCAGAGGGCAGGGGCTTCCAGTCTTTGGCGGTAAACAGGCCATCTTTACCCACGTTTTCTTTGAGCCGGGCCGGGAAGTTGGTGTTATAAAACTTCTTGTACGCCCCACCCTGCTTCTCCAGACTAATAATGCGGTTAGCCATGCCATTGGCTACTTTGATTTCCAACGAATTGCTGGCTTTTAACCAGCGTTCATCCAGCACTACCTGCTGATCATTTTCCAATAAGGTACCTACTGATGTTCCGTTTAACCGCACTTCGGCACTACCATGAAGTTTGCCCAGCTGCAACAGCCAGCGTTTGGCCGGACCTTCGGGTTTAGTAAACGTAGTTTGGTAACTAGCCAGTCCCGAAAACTCCTGTAATGCAGGTTGGTTGACCTCCGTCCAGGGTTTTAATGTGGTTAGTTCTAGATCTGCTGGTAAACTTGGCCCCCCTTCCATAAAGTGTACCTTCCAGGGACCCTTCAGGGCTATTTTTGCTCCGGCTGTTTTGTAATAGGGAAAAGGTGTTCCCGTCCGTTGGGTGGGTGCCGTTTCCAGGATCAACGAAGCTCCAGCGGCCAGTTGAACCCAAACGTTTCCGTCCTGCAAACGAGCGAGTCCCTTGTTACCCGTATACGCATCGTACAAAGCAACCGAGGCGGCCCTGGTCGAAAGCGGTAACCAGCCTTCCCAGGCATTTTTATTGGTATTCAGGATAAAGTACAAGGTCTTAGACCCAATCATCCGGCGGCTAAACTGAATCCCTTCGGCCACCATCGCTTCCCGCCGTACCTGAGCCTGCTCGAGTAACCCGGTCAAATCATTACCAATTAAAATTCGCCCTTCACCCCAGACGGCCTGCTGACCAGCCTCCGATTTCGACCATTGTAAACCCGCGAACCCTTCGTCAAAAGCCTTTTGCTGGGTTTCGTGCCGGGACAGACCCGGCACCCGCTCGGGCCGGTTTTTGTAAAAAATGACCGTGGCTCCGTTGTGTACCCGTTGCAGCAGAGCTTTTTGCGTAGCCAGGGGTAAGTAATGTACGGCAGGCAAGACGAGCGTCTGGTAGCGGCCTCCTTGGCTAATCAGCTGCTTTTGCTGGGTCTGTAACGTCAGGATTTGTTTATCCGAAATATAGTCAAACGCGTAACCTTTCGCCTGCATTTCTTCGGCACTGGCTTCGAAAACGGTACCCTTAAAACCCTTCTCCATGCCATCAAAGTGTTGCAGCAACTCGCGACCGGGCTCGTTGTACTTATCGGCTAGCGGATAATACAGCAGGACATCGTTATTGGCCCGACCCTGCTGAAGAAAGGACTGCGACCGGGCAATATACTGGTTCAGCGTTGGGAAATGGTGCCAAAAGGGGTTGGTGGGCTGAAAATGGACGGCCGCGTAAAACAACCAGCCCGGCCAGGGGTCGGTACTGGGCGAATATTCAATGCCGTGGTAAAACAAATGATTTACTCCACCTAGAAAGTACAGATCCGTAGCCCGCTTGACGTCACCCAGCGTGGAAACAAAGTGCTCATTAAGCCAGGTAGCTGCCTCGCAGGAAACGAGCGTTTTGCCCGTCACGTGAGCAGCCGACGAAGCGAACTTAAAACGGAAAATATCCCGGCCTTCTGTCTCGGGAATATCGGAGGTGGCGTACAAATCCAGAATGTTGGCGGGTGAGCCGTGGGACTGATTACGAATGGGATAGCCCCGCTGATTCGCCCATTTTCGCCAGGCCGCCGTATAATTTTCCTGCAATAATTCACTGATAGTGAGCCGGTAATCGTATAAAACGCCGAGTTGGTTTTCACCCTTGTCCAATAAATCGAAGAGGTGCTCTTCCAGTGCATAGCCCCGACGTTTCCTGAATTCGGCAAAGAACTCCGGCGTCCAGTTGGATTGGCCCCGGGCGTCGTCCACTTCGTAGGAATCGTTGAACATCGCCCGTAAACCTTTCAGCGTATGACCCTTAAATGCCTGATCAAAGTGGTTCAGGTATCGATCCGTCGCGGCCTTCGAGAAGTGATCGATGGCATAACCTTCCCCGCCGGGGGCCGCCCGTTCGACCATCTTGCCGTGCATGCCTTCGAAGAGGGCCAGCAATTTCCATGATCCAGCGGGTGCCTGCCAGTTGAGCGTACCGCTCGCGTCGAGTTTGCTGGTCAGATCCAGCGTGGTACCCTGCTGATTGCGGGCCACCAGCCGCTGGGCTTTGAGCTGTGCGGGGTACTGAATCTGATCCAGAGCCAGTTCCTGTAGATTGGTATTAGCGGCTAAAGGGGCTTTTACCTGCGACAATTCCAGTTTCGTCGGATTCGCCGTTCGAACGAAGCCGGGTACAAAGTACAGTACTTTTTCCGACAGGCGTTGTCCTTCTTTGAGTTCGTAGGTTTGGTGATACACCGTTTTGGCGGCATCTTTCTCGGTAACCCAGGGTCCGCCAAAGGGCCAGCCTGAGCCCTGCGACATATCAATCCCCAGATTCAGGCGTTTGGCTTCCTGGAGGGTATACGTTAAAGCATCCATCCATTGCGGACTTAAATAGGGCAGAAAGTCTTTTTCGTAGCCTTTCACCCCGTAAATCGGTACAATTTCAAGCCCACCCAATCCGGCTTTCTGGTAAGTTTCCAGAGCCTTGCGAAGCTCCTGATTCTTAACGGCACTGCCCTCCCACCACCAGCGGGACCAGGGTTTATGCTGAGAGGTAATCACTGGCCAGTTCACCTGAGCCTGACTGGCTGCGGCGACACTCAGTAAGCACGTCAGCAGGCAGGCGGATAGCGTCGTTTTTTTCATAGGCAGTTTCATCGAGGCACCGGGGTTCAGTCACGCGGATACGTTACTAGAGTGATCTGTTTTTACTGGACTGTACCCCTACAGACAACAGACCGTTACGCAAGATTTGATACTGACTTTCCTCTCTATACGTTTTAAGACCCAACAAATTTTTTCTGGGATTTGCAGAGGTGTTTGGACAGGGATTTGTTTTAACCAGGGTGTATGCACTTCGTATAACGATACACTACTTCTCCCCCGTTCCGAAGGGAAATAAAGCCGAGGGAACATGCGACTGGTTCATCAACTGAGCCAGTTCTTTGCTTTTAGCGGGATGTTTCGAGGCCAAATTGGTAGTTTCACCCGGATCTTTCGATAAATCGTAAAGTTCAACCGGGCCATTCGGCTGACGACCCGCGTTTAATCGCACGGCTTTCCAGTTGCCCTGGCGAATGGCTTGCTTGCCATTTTGTTCGTGAAATTCCCAGTAGAGATAGTCATGTTGAGGCTGCTTGCCACGCCCCGTCAACGTCGCCGCAAACGAAAGTCCATCAATGCCTTGGGGAGCACTCGTACCCGCCAATTCACCGAACGTGGGTAACAAATCCCAGAAGGCTCCGAGGTAGGCACTCGACGAACCCGCTTTGATCGTACCGGGCCAGTAGGCCACGAACGGCTCCCGAATGCCTCCTTCGTACAGATCCCGCTTGTACCCCCTGAAAGGTCCGTTGCTATCGAAAAAATCCGGATCAGCTCCGCCTTCGATGTGGGGCCCGTTATCGCTGGTAAAAATGATGAGCGTATTCTTATCCAGTCCTTTTTCCTTGAGTTTAGCTACGATTTGCCCGACGTACCAATCCAGCCGGGCCACCATCGCCGCGAAGGTAGCGTGTGGGTAGGGCTGCGAAGTGTATCCGCCCCGGGTCGCTTCGGCACCGTAATCGTGCCCCATGTAGGGTTTTTCGGGAAACTTGCCTTTATAGTACTGTAACAGACTGTCGTCGGGAACCAGCAATTCGGCGTGGGGCAGAATGTAGGGCAGGAACAGGAAGAAGGGTTGGTCGTTGGATTGGGCTTCGACAAAGTCCAGTGCTTTGGCCTGAATCAGATCAGGAGCGTACTGCTTCGTTTGACGAAGGTTTTCATTGGCTTCCAAAACAATCTTCCGGTCATTTTCCCACAGATGGTTAGGATAGTACCGGTGAGCCAGCGTTTGACAATTATAGCCGTAGAAGGCATCAAAGCCCTGACGATTCGGGTCGCCAACGGAGCCCGTGGGTCCTAGGCCCCATTTTCCAAACGCCCCGGTTTTGTACCCCGCCTGTTGCAATACTTCGGCCACGGTCACGACCGAGTCGGCGATGGGTTCCTGTCCCTCAGGTGATACGCCCTTGTTGCCCCGGATGTACGTATGCCCCGTGTGATGGCCCGAAATGAGAGAGGACCGCGAGGGAGCACAGACGGAGGTACCGGCGTAAAACTGCGTAAATCGCATGCCTCCAGCGGCCAGCCGGTCAAGGTTGGGCGTTTTGATCTTCTTCTGCCCGTTAAATCCTACATCGCCGTAACCCAGATCATCCGCAATAATAAAGACGATGTTGGGCCGGGGAGCTTTTTGAGCCCGAACCATCGAAGCAAAGGACAGTATAAGTATAACCGTATAGCTGAACGAAAATCGCATGACAAAGGATTTTAAACTAATCTGAAAAAGACGCCAAAACGGTGGGGTACTCCCTTACTCAAGCCGTAGAGAGCACGCTGAAAGCTCGTGACAACCGTTCATTGATTCAAAAGGGAAGAAAGACCCAACAAAACCTATTAATCTACTAAATTTATAGGAAAATAAAGGCAGATAAAAAGACGAAGGCAACTTTTTTAACATGCAATGACTAAAATATCATAGATTATCCCTGACTTTCAGATTATTATATAATTTAAATTCAACATCTACTTTAGAAAGAAAGCCCCCGTTAGAAACGTTTAGTATACATCGGGCGAAGGACTTTCGGTTTAAAGTAAAATGATTGCTTCAGGATTTGGTACCACTAATCTGTACTCAGGATATGGCAGGCTTATACTCTGGCAATTTACTTTTTGCCTTCTAAACCGTTCTGGGAAATGTTTGCATTACTGTCTTGCCTCTGGTTGTTCACCCTCCTTACAAATCCTGAAATTTCCTCCTTTTTCTCAATGCTTAAGAATAGCTGTCCCACTCGAATCTGTGCTAATTCCGCGTATACTTAAAGCGGACAGAATGACTTAAAAGTGGGGGTTCATTATCCTGAAACATCCGTTACGTTTATTTATCGCTCGTTCAGCGGGGCCAGCAGGTAGGCCGTGCTCCGGCCCCCTGACTCCTCCTGAATCAGAATCCCCTGGGCCATTAAGTTTTGAATATCCCGTAAGGCGGTATCCTGCGAACATTTCGCAATCTTCGCCCATTTCGACGTGGTTAGTTTGCCATCGAAGCCATCCATAAGTTTGTTCAACAGAAGTTTTTGCCGCTCATTAAGGGACTTGGTGGTCAGCCATTCCCAATACCGGGCTTTGCTCAAAACGGTGTTGAGTACTTCGCCCGAAGCTACTACGGCTCGATCCAGACAGGCGAGAAACCAATCCAGCCATTCGGTGATGTCTACTGTTCCTTTTTGGGTTTTTTCCAGCATGTCGTAATACATCCCCCATTCTTTGCGGATTTGGGCAGACATGCTGTAAAAGCGTTGTGTACTGGTGTCGGCTCGGGAGAGTTGCAGATCGGCAATCGTTCGGGCAATCCGTCCATTGCCGTCATCAAAAGGATGGATAGTCACAAACCACAAATGAGCAATCCCGGCCTTAATCACGGGATCTATTAACTGTTCACTGTTAAACCACTCCAGAAAACGTTGCATCTCCTCCTCAAGCCGGTCAAATGCTGGAGCCTCGAAATGAACCCGTTCGCGTCCCATGGGTCCTGAAATAACCTGCATGGGACCGTCTCCTTCCGTTCGCCAATCCCCAACCGTAATCTTGTACATGCCGCTGTATCCGGTCGGAAACAAAGCGGCATGCCAGCCAAACAACCGCTCTTTGGTCAAAGGGTAATCATAGTGTTGAGTCGCATCCAGCAGCATTTCAACAACCCCTTCCACATCCCGATCTGCCCGAACCAATCCGAAGGTCTCAATTCCCAGTCGCCGGGCAATGGAGGAGCGAACCTGATCAGCTTTCAGTATTTCTCCCTCTATTTCACTCGTTTTAATAACTTCCAGGGTCATGGTTTCAAGCATTGCTTCTGTCTGGAGCGTGAATCCAAGTCCAGCCATTTTACCTAGTAGATGACCTTGTTTGTGCCGTACGGTTGCTAACGTATGAATGAGTTGCTCAGAATGCCAGTGGAAATGAGGCCAGTCCTTATTATTATAGATATACATAACAGATTCACCGCATAATATGCGGTGAATATACTCCAAATACTGCATACACCCAAATCTAATCGCCGCATATTGTGCGGCGATTAATCCACGTATTCACCGCATTTCTTTTGTCAACTTCCAGCTTACTCGTAACTAATTTGTACCTCCTGGACCTCTTCAAGCGTCAATGGAGATTATTTACTGGTAATCGGGGTCGATTTTATACCCGACGAATGAGTTGGCGTTCTTTCCGACTGGGTAAGCCGTTTGGTCGGCTGGGTAACAAAAAAGGAAGCTTACCTTTGGGTACTATCTATATTTGTTGCATTAAAAGCAATCAAAGTGAAACACTTCCCATTTTTGAAAAACAATACACTGCTGGTGGTCCTTTTCGGTACACTTCTGGCCCTGGCTGGTTGCCATTCCTCCGCGGAAAACCAAACCACGCAGGCCGCAGCCCCGCAACGACGCAGCGTACTAACCCTCCAGGAACGTTCCGTAACCCTTCATAAAGAATACCCCGCCCGCATTGAAGGCAAAGTCAACGTTGACATTCGTCCGCAGGCGGAAGGCTATCTGGAAAAGATTTACGTCGAAGAAGGAGCCTTCGTTCGGGCGGGTCAGCCGCTGTTCAAAATCGCCGATGCTCCTTACCGCGAAGCCCTGCATACGGCTCAGGCTAACCTGGGAGCCGCCCAGGCGGAACTGAAGAAAGCTACGCTGGAGGTTGAAAAATTCACCGAACTCAGTCAGAATCGGGTCACCTCCGAGTTTCAGCTGAAAACGGCCAAAGCTGCCTACGAAACGGCTAAGGCCAATGTGGCTTTACAGCAGGCTGCCGTCGCTACGGCTCAGATCAATCTGGGCTTTACCCTCGTCAAGGCTCCGGTTAGTGGCTACATTGGCCGTATTCCTAAACGCCTCGGCAATCTGGCTTCCCGCAGCGATACCGAACCCATGACGACGCTTTCGGACATCAGTCAGGTCTACGCCTACTTTTCGATGACCGAGCAGGACTTTCTTCAACTCAGTCGGAGTTCCACGCAATCGCTCAGCGAAACCCTCCAAAAGTTGCCGAACGTACAGTTGGTACTCGCCGATGGCAAGCCCTTCGAGCAGCCCGGCAAAGTACAGATGGTGGACGGAAAATTCGACACGGGCACGGGTAGTATCAGCGTTCGGGCGGCGTTCTCCAACCCCCGGTATTTGCTCCGCTCGGGTAATACGGGTCGCATTGTGCTACCCGAAACCCGGCAGAATGTTATTCTCATCCCAACACAGGGCGTGGCTGATATTCAGGACCAGTTCTATGTCTTCCGTCTGACCCAGGATAACCACGCCGAGCGGGTACCGATTGAGGTCAACGGAAAAAGTGGTGATAACTACGTGCTGGTTAAAGGTGTCAAGGTCGGCGACCGGATTATCGCCAAGGACGCCGGAATGGTAACGGAAGGCGAACAGGTCCAGCCCGTTCAGTAAATGATGTAGTGCAGCCGGTACCTTCACCGGCTTATTCTTTCCCGATATGCTTCAACAAATTATTCATAGGCCCGTACTGGCCACGGTCATCTCCATTGTACTGGTGCTGCTGGGACTTATTTCCCTGACCCAGCTGCCGGTCATGCAGTTCCCTGACATTGCCCCGCCAACCATTTACGTATCCGGTCTTTACCCCGGTGGAAACAGTGAAAGCGTGACGCGTTCGGTGATTACGCCCCTGGAAGAATCCATTAACGGCGTGGAAAACATGCAGTACATCAAGTCTACGGCGGGTAGCGATGGTTCGTTTTCCATTCAGGTCATCTTCAATCAGGGTACGAACCCCGATCAGGCAGCCGTAAACGTACAGAACCGGGTTGCTCAGGTCAACAGTCAGATTCCTGCGGAGGTAATTCGGGCGGGGATTACGACCATCAAACAGCAGAATAGTAACATCATGTTCTTTAACGTGATGAGTCAGGATTCAGCCAAGTTTAACGAGCTTTTCCTTCAGAACTACGCCAAAATTAACCTGGTACCGGCCCTCAAGCGGATCAAAGGGGTAGGAAACGTGCAAATTTTCGGGAGTAAGGACTACTCGATGCGAATCTGGCTGAATCCGCAAAAGCTGACGGTAAACAACCTCGTTCCACAGGACATTGAAACGGCCATTGCCAACAGCAGTCTGGAAGCCTCACCGGGGAAACTGGGTGAAGAATCGAAGGCTCCCCTACAGTACATTGTCAAGTACAAGGGCAAGCTCAACAAACCCGAAGAGTTTGAACACATCATTCTGAAAGCCAAACCCGACGGATCGTTGCTGCGGCTCCGGGACGTGGCCCGCATTGAGTTCGGTTCCGCTTTTTACGACAGCGATAACAAAGAAGACGGCAAACCAGCCGTTACCCTGGCCATTCAGCAGGTCAGTGGTTCCAATGCCAATGAAATTGAGATTGCCGTTCGTAAAACCCTCGATGAAAGCAGTAAACGCTTCCCTAAAGGCGTGCAGTACGACATCATTCAAAGCGTGAAAGAACGCCTCGATCAATCCATCGATCAGGTAAAGCAGACGCTGGTGGAGGCATTTATCCTCGTATTTATCGTCGTCTTTTTGTTTTTGCAGGACTGGCGGTCTACGCTGATTCCGGCGATTGCCGTACCCGTAGCCATTGTGGGTACCTTCTTCTTTTTACAGATCATCGGCTTTTCGATCAACGTACTGACGCTTTTTGCTCTGGTACTGGCCATCGGGATTGTCGTAGATGATGCCATTGTCGTGGTGGAAGCCGTTCACGCCAAAATGGAAAAAGAACATCTGGAGCCCGAACAGGCTACAGTTTCTGCCATGCAGGAAATTACGGGAGCCATTTTATCGATTACTATGGTGATGGCGGCCGTGTTCCTTCCCGTAGGCTTTATGAACGGTCCGGCGGGGATTTTTTACAAGCAGTTTGCTTTTACCCTGGCGAGTGCCATTCTGATTTCAGCCGTAAATGCTCTAACCCTGAGTCCGGCCCTGTGTGCCCTGTTTCTAAAAAATACGCACGGTCAGACACCCAAGCAGAATTTCAGTCAACGTTTTGTGACGGCCTTCAACGCGGGTTTTGACAATCTGACGTCCAAGTACATCCGCAGCATTCAGTTTCTCATTGCCCGCAAATGGGTGGGGATTACCGCTCTGGCTCTAGTCACCGGACTGGCCTTTTTCCTGATGAGCCGGGCACCCAAGGATTTCGTACCCAACGAAGACGACCGCTTCATTGTCTACTCACTTTCCTTACCGCCGGGCACTAACCTGAAATTCACAACCGCCGCTATTCGCCGCATCGATCAGGCCGTTAAGAAAATGCCGGAAGTAGAATCCGTGACGAGCGTATCTGGCTTTAACCTGTTGAGTAACAGTGCCGGTCCCGCCTACGCCGTCGGCTTCATTCGCCTGAAAGCCATCAAGGATCGTGGAGAAATTCAGGACATGAACGAGATTATCGAAGCCATGAACCAACGGCTGACGAACGTCAAGGAAGGGGATTTCAGTCTCTTCCGTTCGCCTCCGGTGGAAGGTTTTGGTAGCGTAAACGGCTCGGAACTCGTACTACAGGACAAGACTGGGGGTGAACTAAGTAGCTTTAATACCCAGGCTCAGCAAATCATTGGAGCCCTGAATCAGGACCCGGCCATTGGAGCGGCGTTCACCACTTTCCGCAGTGACTTCCCGCAGTTTGAAGTCATTGTCGATGAAGATAAAGCCTACCAGCTGGGTACTACGCCCCGCGAGGTCATGACGACGCTGCAACTCTTCTACGGGGGTGCCCAGTCGAGTGATTTCGTTCGCTTCGGAAAATTCTACCGGGTGAACGTCAAAGCCGAAGGCCAATTCCGGATGGATGAAGAATCCCTGAATCAGGTCTTTGTCAAAAATGCGAGTGGTCAGATGATCCCGATTGGCAACCTGGTTCGCTTACACAAGGTATACGGCCCCGACGTGGTCAACCGCTACAACTTGTTTAACAGCATTACCGTCAATATTCTGGCCAAGGAAGGCTACAGCAACAGTCAAAGCATGGATGCCACCGAGCGTATTCTCCAGGCGAAATTACCCGCAGGCTACGGTTACGAATGGAGCGGACTGAGCCGGGAAGAAAAAGAATCCGCGGGCCAGATGGTACTTATCTTCGGTATGTGCGTGGTATTCACCTACTTCCTGCTGGCGGCTCAGTACGAGAGCTATCTGCTGCCCCTGGCCGTTATTTTATCCATTCCGACGGGTTTGCTGGGCGTGTATCTGGCCATCGGCATGGCGGGTATTACCAATAACATTTACGTGCAGATTGGACTGATCATGCTGATTGGGTTGCTGGCTAAAAATGCGATTCTGATCGTTGAGTTTGCCCTCAAAGCCCGGCAGTCGGGGCTGGGTATTGTGGAGGCGGCCGTGGAAGGAGCCCGGCAACGTTTCCGCCCCATCTTGATGACTTCGCTGGCTTTCGTGGCCGGTTTGATACCGCTGATGTTTGCGACGGGGTCCTCCGCCGTAGGTAACCGTTCCATCAGTACCAGTGCGGCGGGAGGAATGATCACCGGAGTCCTACTGGGACTGCTGATTATTCCACTGCTGTTTGTCCTTTGCCAGTCTTTGCAGGAAAAAATAAGCCGGAAACGCTCCCGGCCCCAACCTGTACATGCGTAGAAAAGCCAGGTTAACGATAGATGAGAAGTAAACTCCGACCCGCCTCCGCTGGCCTGTGAGGCGGGTTCGGGGCTTGCTTCCGTCAACATTTCCCTTATCTAATCGATTGATTAGCACATGAAAGCCTTTTATTCCCTACTACTCGTGTTTGTTCTGCTTACCGCCTGCCGGGTGAGTAAGGATTTCAAACGCCCCGACACCCAGACGCCCCGGCAGTTTCGCAACGATCAGCCCGCCGATTCCAGTCTGGCTACGCTGCCTCACCTCCGGGATTTTTTCGCCAATCCTTTACTTCAGGCATTAATTGATACAGCCCTGACGTCTAATAACGATTTGCGAATTGCCATTAAAAATATTGAATATGCTCAGACTACGTTAAAGCAGGTGAAACTCAACTATCTGCCCGATCTGAACGCTCAATTGCAGGTGAGTCGCAACCGAACGGCCCGCAACAGCTTCGCGGGTTTGGGGAATGAAGCTTTTATTGGTACGCTAAATGTCAGTGACTTCAGTTTGAATATGGGCCTAAACTGGGAAATTGACCTTTGGGGTCGCGTAAGACGACAAAAAGAACAGGCCTTGTCGGATTTGCTTCAAAACGAAGCAATCAAACGTGGCGTACAAACGCGGCTGGTTGCCGATGTAGCCAGTGGGTTTTACAACCTGTTGATGCTGGATGAACAGCTCAAAATTGCCGTCCATAGTCAGGAGTTGAGTGACTCTACCGTACGCATTACGAACATCCAGTACCGCGTCGGGGAAGCGACGCAACTAGCCATTCAGCAAGCCAAAGCTCAACTCGAAGCCACCAAGCAACTGATTCCGCAAATCCAGCAAAGTATTATCCAACAGGAAAACGCTCTGAGCTTGCTCTGCGGCCAGTACGCCAAAGGAATTCTGCGTCAGGTGCATACCAGTTCGGAATTCACGATCAATCCGAAAGGCGGCTACGAAGTGTCGCTACTGGCCGCCCGGCCCGATATTCACGCCGCCGAATACGCCCTTCGCTCGGCCAACGCCCGGCTGGGTATTGCTCAAACAGCCCTGTATCCTCGCTTACTCATTACCGCTCAAAGTGGTCTTACTTCCTTTCAGGCTTCGAACTGGCTGAGTGTGCCGGGATCGTTTTTCTGGAATATTGCCGGAGGACTTACTCAGCCGATCTTCCAGCGTCGCCAACTGAGAACTCAGGTGGAGCAGGCTCGTATTGATCAGGAACGGGCAGCCATTACCTTTCAGCAGGCCGTACTCGCGGGTTATATGGAAGTATCGAATGCCCTGGTAGCCAACCAGAAACTCGAAGAGCAGATTCAATCAGCTACTAATCGGCGACAAGCCCTCGAAGAAGGCATTGGCTCAACGGAGCTGCTGTTTAAAAACGGCATGGCGAATTACCTGGAAATTATTACCGCCCAAAGTAATTACTTGCAGTCCCGACTGGCCGTCACTCAATTAGAACGCGAAAAAGCCAGTGCTACCATTGAGCTCTACCGGGCTTTGGGCGGTGGCTGGCGTTAATTCCAACAAGCGTATGCCTGGCACTCCTCTGCATCTGGATCGTCGTACCTACAAACGGTACATTCGACTCGCTCTGACTCCCGTGGTCATGCTGGCCATTCACGTGCTGTACTACCTCATTAATCCGGAAAGCTCGCTCTGGAATATTGGTAGTACCCTCGTCTGCAAACAGTGGGCGACGGACCTGACCATCACCTTCCTGTTTTGCTGGCTGTTGATCGAAGTAAGTATCGGTATTGCCGATGGATTGGAAGGCTGGTTCCCCTGGTCCAGCTCGCCACTCCTGCGGTTTATCGTGCAGACCGTCTGTACGCTACTGGCCAGTGTGATCATTTTGTTGATTGAGGATCAGTTATATGCCTGGATTTATCCGGAAACGCCCACGCCCAAGGAAGTACTGGAAGCCTGGCAGTTTCTCGTCGTCAATCTAATCGTAGCTCTCATGGTGAGCACCTATCATACGGGTTACTTTCTGTTGAACCGCTGGAAAACCACGCTGGAAGAAGCGGCCGAATTGAAAGTAAAGACGCTGGAACTGAAAGAAATGGCCCTGCAGGCGGAGTTACAATCGCTCAAGCTTCAACTCGATCCGCATTTTCTCTTCAATAACTTCAGTACCTTATCCGAACTGATTCTGGAAAATCCTTCCAAGGCTTCCCTCTTTCTGGATAAACTGGCCAAGGTGTACCGCTACATGATCCAGAACATGAAGCAGGATTTGGTACCCCTCAAGGATGAGATTGCTTTCGTGAAAGCGTACCAGTATCTGATTGGCATCCGGCACGGGCAACAGGTGCTGATTGAACTGGATCTTAATCCGACACTCGGTCATAAGTGGATTCCACCCATTTCCATTCAATTACTGATTGAAAATGCCATCAAGCACAACCGGGCAACCCTAGCCGAACCCTTAACCATTCGTATCGAGCAGGTTGGTAATCGCCTGTGCGTGACCAACAACATCCAGCCCTTTCCGACGCCGCTACCCTCTTCGGGTTTGGGACTGAAAAACATTAAGAATCGGTATCGCATTCTTTCCAGTCAGGTACCGGTGGTAAACGCCAATGGCCAGCACTTCTGGGTAGAACTCCCCTTATTCGATTTCCCCCACGCCCCGCAATCCAGTCTTAGCCTGAGCACTACGCACGAATGAATACGAGCCTTTTGTCCTGTTTGATTATTGAAGACGAACAAGCCAATGTGAACCGTCTGATTCGACTGCTGCAAAGCCTTCGCCCGAATCATCAGATTTTGGCGGTGTTGGGTACCGTTAGCGAAAGTGTGGCCTGGCTGAAAACGCAGCCTAAGCCTCCATTAATTTTTATGGATATCCGGCTGGCGGATGGCATTTGTTTCGACATTTTCTCGCAGGTACCCGTCAGCAGCCCCATCATTTTTACCACGGCCTACGACGAGTACCTGATGATGGCCTTTAAGGTTACCAGCATTGATTACTTGTTAAAACCCATTGACGCCGACGAACTAGCTCAGGCCCTGGATAAGTTCGATCAGCTACATCCTACCCAACCCACCACCGATCCGGCTACGCTTTACGCCGAGTTTCTGGCCTTGTATCAGAAGCAGATGAAACCATCCCGACAGCGGTTTTTGCTGCCCTACCGCGATGGCTATACCACCCTGCTGGTGGAGGATATTGAGTTCTTTTTCTCGGAAGCCAAGCTCACCTTCGCCCACACGAAAAGCGGTGGCAAAACGATGATTCCGCATACGCTCGAAGAGCTGGAAATTGATTTAAATCCGCAGCATTTCTTCCGGGCCAATCGCCAGTACATTATTCACGTAGGCAGTATCCGAAGTATTCATAACTACTTCAACGGTAAGCTTAAAGTACAAATCGGCACATACGAACCGCTGGAGATTATCATCAGTAAGGACAAGGCTCCTACGTTTAAGCATTGGCTGAATCAATGATGGTTTCTAAAATTAACGTATGGATACGTTCTGGTTTCAGACATACGTAGAACCGCCCGATTTATTTGAGTTCACCCAGGTAAAAGGCGAGGTTTAAACCGAAGAAAGAACGCTTGGCGTTTACATTCCCAAAAGCCGTTAGACCGATTCCTAAATCTTTTCCTCCCGTAATAAATCGAATTTCGGTGGGCAAGCCAATGGTTGTATAGTCCAGGCTTTCGTACACATTGTTTCCATAGGTTAATGGATCGGAAAGGTAGTATTTATACGCCCCCCGATCAGTACCCCATACCGCACCCACACCCGCCGAAAAACGAAACTTTCCTACTTTGTAGCCGTAGAGTAAACCTACATCCGCCACATCAATCAGAGGAGTTACGCTTTCCTTTTCGAAAATCCCCAGATTATACGAACAGCGAAGGGTAAGGAGCGTTGGTTTGTTTTTAAACTCGTAAGCAACGGCCCCCGTTAGATTGGCCAACTTGGTTTGTCCTACGGCACCTCCACCGGCTAAGGATAACCAAAACCCGTCCCGGGACGGACGTACCCGAGAGGGGTCCTGTGCATACGTTTTTCCACTAAAAGCCGTAACGAAGAAAAGAAGCAGTACGTAAAAAGTAAATTTAATCATTGGATGGGTTGGTGAAAGGAATCGTATTAGTGAATGAATTTTAAAAGGTACACCCAATTTTACCCGTGAGGTAACCTTTCTGCTGCATGCCTAACAGGCCCACGGAGGCGAGTATACGGCTTTTACCCGCAAGTCGATAGCCAGCACCTAGGCCCGTCTCTAACAAAAAGGTAGCCGTACCCCCTTCGTACTGATTCCAGAAATGAGAATAGCCGGGATTCAGGTAAAAATACGGTGTGAAACGTTTAGTAGAAAGGTCTGCCCGCAGGTCGCAAAAGCCATCATACCATTGATTCCAGCGATTCGGGCGTAACTAAGTCCCAGGCCCGTGTGAACCATTTCTTTAAAAACCCAGCCGTTTACGGAAGTCACGCGAAATCCGTTCGCTTCTGAGGGCAGGTAGTATCCTTTCCAGTCTGGACCGGGATCTACTGTACGACCGCGGATTAAATAGTTAAATTTTTCTACGAACAGACTGGATTCAAATCGGGACGTACGCTGTGCGTATGACAGGGAAGAAAACAGTACCATTACTATGCTCGTATAAAGCCATTTCATAGAGGGGAAGGTTGGTTCTAAATTAAAATAGAAAGACAGGTTAATTTATTTTTTAAAGTAAGCTTAATCCCGTTTTAAAAATAATGGTAAAAGAGTTATTTATTTTTTTAAAGCGTAAAAATATTAGATTGTATTGCTGCTACAAAATCAATTTCGCTGGCAATCTCCATTATTCTTAGGCGGATTCTTTTAAAAAATAATTACCTATTCATTCACTACTAATAGCGAAGAGCCGCATTAGTTAGATAGACTAACCGATGCGGCTCTTCGCTTACTAGTGCCGTTCCTTTACCGTTCCACTACCCAACGATTCACAGTGTTATACGTTCCTTCGAGTACGACTTTATAGAAACCTTCGGGTAGTTTAGATACGTCCAGTGTCGCTTTTTCAGCCGTTACGGGGACTTGCTCCATCAACAGATAGCGGTCATGGCCGCCTTTTTCAAAGTCGTTGGTTAGGGCCAGCCAGATCTTTACCTCGCCCGTTTTGTCAACCGCCTGCCAGGTAAGCTTGATCTGCTTGTCTTCTTTGGCAATGGTGGGGTGATTGATCGAAAGTTTACCGGTCAGCGGTACGCCGTCGAGTTCAAAGGCCCGTTCTTTTGGAAAATTGATTCCCAGGTGCCGACCAATCGTTGGGGTGATGTCCACAATGGCGGGGTACGCCTGCGTCTTCGCCGACTGGCGGAAGTAATCGTTCAAGCCGCTGGCGTTGGTTACGATCCAGGTACTGCGTTCAGCATCCGACTGGCGACCATGATCTTTTCCCATGGGTTCGCTTCTCCCGTGATCGGTGGTGATAAAAAGCTGCCATTTTTCACCGAGTTTCTCCCGTTCCTGAATGGCTTTCCACAATCGCCCCATTTGATCATCCATCAGCGTAACGGCTTTGGTAAAAGCCTCACTATTCCCGTATCGGTGGCCCATGTCGTCGGTGTATTCCAGATAAACCCAGGATAAATCCGGAGCGTTGGTACGGATGTAGGCCGCCGCCTCATCGACAACTTTTTCATCAATGCGGCGAATGTACTCGGATTTGTTATCGTGCGGGAAATGCAGCGTATCCAGTTCAAAACCATCGAAGAAGTAATCCATTTCCAGGTAATTGGTCTGGTCTAAACCCGTACCAATCAGCTTGGTACGATTATCGAGCCAGGTGGAAAAAATGGCGGCTTTCTTCTGGGGATAGGTTTCCTTAAAGAAGCGAAAGATCGTCCAGTAGTTATAATTCGGTTCCCGGATGCTGTTATCCCAGACGTTATGCTTGTTGACCCAGGTACTCGTCAGTAAGCTATTATAACCCACCGCCGAGATGGTGGGGGTTTGTGAATACGACTGTTTCTGCCCCCCTACGTACGCTTTGCTCATACCGCCGACTTTGGCAATGGCATCCAGATGAGGCGTCGAGATTTTTTTGAGTTGTTCGTAAGAAATGCCATCGACAATTACGAATACGGCCTTGTGTGCCCCCGGCTGAGCGTAACTGGTCCGGACGCTGGCCAACAAAAGCATCGCATACGCAAAATAACGTGTAAAGCTCATGGTACGTGAAAAATAGACTTGATCCCGTAAAACGTTTAACAATCCTGAATGATCCAAGCAGTTCGCTCAAGCCTCCCCTTGTCCAGGGAGTGCGAATGCGTTTTTGTCCCACCTACCAGGGTTTGACGGCGTGAATCTAGGTTCATTCGGAGCCTCAAGTACCGTTTTCTCTAAACTTTTACAAAATCATAACACACGTCCGAGCGGAATGGAAAGCCCGCTAGGCGTTGGCTAGCGAGAAAATCAGGCAAAAAATAAATAAAAGATATTTTTGTCTTTTATTTAAAACCGCGTACGTTTGTCCCAAGTTTAACACGCCGATGTTTTCAAAAACCTGCGAATACGCCATCCGGGCCCTGCTTTACATTGCTCAGCAATCGGACGCTGGGCACAAAGTCGGTTTCCGGCAGATTGCTCAGGCAATTGATGCTCCCGAGCCCTTTCTGGCTAAAATCCTTCAGGATTTGACTCGCAAAGGCTTACTGCAATCGGCGAAAGGCCCAAATGGCGGGTTTTTCGTGGCGGCGATGGATATTTCACTGGCTGCCGTCGTACGGGCCATTGATGGTGACAAACTTTTTAGCGGCTGTGGTTTGGGCCTACCTAATTGCTCGGAAACCAACCCCTGCCCCATCCATCAGCAATTTAAAAGCGTACGGGCTCAGATTCAGAAAATGTTGCAATCGTCTACCATCGGTGATTTCAATGACCTGATTGCCCAGGGTCTGGTTCGGTTAAAAAGTGCCTGATCCTTTTTTTTATCTCAATAAAAGACTAAAAGGTCTTTTACTATTTAATTCAACACTGTTTCTCCTAGATGACCATGATGACCACCGAAGAAAAAGAACTCGTCAAAGCCACCGTTCCCGTACTGAAAACCAATGGGGTACAACTAACGACGCACTTTTACCAACGCATGTTCCGCTATAATCCGGAGCTTAAGCATACATTCAATCAGGGGAACCAGCAGAACGGTCGCCAGCAAATGGCCCTGGCGATGGCCGTATTGGCCTACGCCGAACACATCGATGATCCTTCCGTACTCTTACCCGTTTTGAACCACATTGGCCACAAACACGTCAGTTTATCCATTCGGCCCGAACATTACGCCATTGTGGGCCGCCATCTGCTGGCTTCCATTGGCGAAGTACTCGGGGAGGCGGCAACGCCCGAACTCATACAAGCCTGGGCCAAAGCGTATCAGCAACTGTCGAAGCTTATGTCGGGCGTGGAAGCGGATTTGTACGAGCAAAATGTAGCTCAGGAAGGCGGCTGGACCGGCTGGCGGCCCTTCCGCGTAGAAATTAAACAGGCCGAAAGCAGCGAGATTACTTCTTTTTATCTGGTCCCGGTCGATGGCGGTCCAGTAGCCCCACACCAACCGGGACAATTTCTGAGCGTACGCGTGTTTCTGCCCCAGCTCCAGTTGCTTCAGCCGCGTCAGTACAGCATTTCTTCGGCTCCAAATCAGCGGTATTACCGGATTTCGGTGAAACGGGAAACCAACGCCATTCCCAGTTTCAACGGCATGATCAGTAACTATCTGCACGACCACATTCAGGAGGGCGATACGCTGGATTTGAGTGCTCCGGCCGGGGAATTTACGCTGGAGCTATCGGCTTCCCGGCCCAGCGTATTCATCAGCGGCGGTGTCGGTCAAACGCCTTTGCTGAGTATGCTGGAACATTTGCTAAATTCCTCCTCGCAGCAACCCATTCACTGGATTCATGGCTGTCGCCACGCGGGCGTACACGCCTTCAAAGACGTATTGGCCGAGTGGGAAGCGGCGTATCCACACCTGCACACGCACCTGTTCTACAGCCAGTTACCCGAGCTGGGCGGCTCGCAGGCGGGCGTTCAGACGGGCATCGTTGATATTTCGCAGCTACCCGCTTCCGTTCTGGATCCCGAGGCCATTTACTACGTCTGTGGTCCATCGGGATTCATTACCAAACAATTCGAGGATCTACAAGCCGCTGGTATTCCCGCTTCCTCTATTCGCTTTGAAGAATTTGGTCCGCAGTCGCTTGCCCTGTAACTAAACCCGGAAAGTCATAAGGGTTTGAATCGGATTGGGAATAGCGTATCCGATTCAAACCCTTACTGCATTTGGAGCTTAAGATAAATTAATCGTTTCTTCAGATCGTCCTTAAGTGGGTACGGTAGGTTTGCCATCGTAAGTCATCAAAACAAACCTATGAAAAGCAAACCATCATTCGCACTTCTCGTACTCGCCGGTATGGCGAGTGTAGCCACACTCCAGGCACAACCTCCCGTAGGCCCAGGTCCAGGCCCCGCTGCCTTCCGACCCGCTCCTCCCGCTGGGCCGCTTCCACTTCAACAACCGGGACTGGTTGCCCTCACAACGCTGAGCGGTACTGTGCAGGATTTCACGGCCAACGATGAGTCGGTTCTGGACGGATTCACTTTTAATACCGAAGGAAAAAAGATAGTCGTTCAGTTTCCCCCGCATCTGGGACAAGCCGTTCAGGCAGCGAGTAAATCGGGCCGTCAGGTAACAATAACGGGTTCTTCGGAACTCACGCCCGAGGGGCAGAGTATGTTCCGGCTGGTTAGCCTGACGAGTGGCCAAACCGTCGTAACCGATACGCCTCCGGCCGCACCCGCTACCCCACCGACATTAACGCCGACGACTTTCAAAGGCAAAGTGCTGGATTATCAGCTCAACAAGCAGGGCCAGGTAAGTGGGTTACGCCTCAGTGACCAGACACTTGTCCGCGTGCCTCCTCACCTCGCCGCCCAGGTGATTGCGGTCGCACCGAAAGAAAGTACGGTTTCGGTAGAAGGATACGTCCAACCCACGGGCGAAGGTCAGGTTCGCCTGCAAAAACAACAGGTGATCGAAGCCTCGGTTCTTACCGTAAACGGAAAGTCTTTTCTGCTCCGTTAATAGCGGCTTTACCTAAAAACTATCGGTTGGTCTGATTTCCTGAGTACTACCAGGAAATCAGACAACCGATTTCGCTTCTAGCCTTCGGTTCTTTTTCCAAGCGTAGAACATTGATAGCTTTAGAATGCCGACCCGACTTCGGTTTGCAAACGGCAGTTCTATTGCTTTAGTAAGACCGAATAGAATTAATACGATCTTAAGGTTATCTTCATGTGGCAGAATCACCTTTGGTCAAACAACCAAAGAGCCCAATGAAGAAGACTTTTGTATCCGGAGCGATTTTGCTCACGCTCCTCACCGCCAGCTGTACCAAAACGGCGATGACCCCCAGCCCCACGCAGACGACTGAAAACAGCATCCTGTTTAGTACCCGGGCCTCCGCCAGTGTGGTAGGATTGCCCAGTTCAACGTTGCCGACGGCCATCCAAACGTACCTGGATCAGAACGCCGCAGGATATACCCTGATTCGGGTAGAAAAAAAGGCTCAGCCCGGTACCAACACGTACGGGGGTACGAAGGTGACGGTATTAAAAGACGGCGTTCCGGTTGATTATTACTTTGACACAAACGGAGCCCTAACGACCCGTCCGGCGGGTCCTCGCGGAGAGGTACTTACGTCTCTGACCGCTACGCAATTGCCCGCTACGGTAAGCAGTTACCTCAGCCAGACCTACGCCGGGTACCAGTTCATCGTTGCGGAATCCGTCCAGATCAACGGCGTTGCCCAGGAATACCGGGTACAGATTGTAGCGAATGGACAACGCATCAACGTTCATTTCGACGGGACAGGAACCTTCCGGGATGCTCATACGGCTCCCGGCGATCTGACCAAAACGCACGCCGTCCGTTACCTCTCCAGAGATAAAGTACCAGCGGCCATCGAGACGGCTCTTGCGAGCACCTACACCAGCTATACCTACGGCTGGACCGAGGAACACGTGCACGATGAGACGACTACTTACGACGTGAAAGTTTTCAGTAACGGCCAGCTCCTCGTTCTGCATTTTGATACGACGGGTACACAGGTTACTCCGGCAGGACCAGGTCCCAAACCAGGAGGACCGGGCGGACCAATGGCTCCGGCCAAAGACGCCCTGATTCAGGATGCGACGCTGCTGCCTTCCGTAATTACGACCTACTTACAGACTCATTTCAGTGGGTACACATTCCTAATAGCCAAGCAGCATACGCCGCCAGCGGGAACTACAAGTGAGTACAAAATTGATGTAGCCGTGGGTGAGCAGTTGTATACGCTTCGGTTTTCAGCCTCCGGTGAATTACTAATGGCCCATGCCCGAGGATAAGGGTAGTTGAGGTGAGTGAACCAGGGCACTGTTTTAGCGAACGGAGTCCTGGTTTCTTTTGAAGCGAATTTCGGCTCGAAAGGAGTCTCGGGTGGCCGTTACGGTGAATGAACCTTGCATGAGTCGAACCATTTGCTGACTAATCCAGAGGCCTAAACCGTATCCATCGTGCCGGGTATCGGCCTGATAGAATTCCTGAGTCAAGCGATCGGGATCGGCTACCGGACCGCTGATCAGGTTGGTCAGGGACCAGACCACGTTTTCGTCGAGCACCTCCAGTCGCAAATCCACCTGCGTTTGTGGCCGGGCGTACTTGGTGGCGTTATCCAGCAGATTGAGCAGCACATTCGTAAGTTTGTCTTCATCCGCCCCTACGCGAAACGAAGGAGCCGTATCATCCAAATGCACGGACAAATAGAGTTGCCTCTGCTTCAGGACGGCATGATAGCGTTCCGTTAGCTGTAAGGTCAAATCATCAAGTTCGATGGGCTCCGGACGTAGTTGCAGGGTACCCGCCCGAAGCTGACTCATCGCCAGCAGATCGTCCACCAGCCGACTCAGTCGCCGTAATTCGGCCAGTTGACTCGCTAGAAAAAAACGTTCGCGGTCGTTGATCGCCTCCCGCTGGGCCACTTCGATTTCAGTACGCAGGATACTAAGGGGCGTACGCAGTTCGTGCGAGGCAGCGGCAAAGAAGTTGTGTTGCGTATCCACGGCCTGCTGAATGCGGGCCAGCATGTCGTTGATGGTCGTCGCTAATTCCTGTATCTCATCGCTGGTCCGGGGCATGGGAATGGGCGTTACTCCGCCGGCCAGATTGACCGAACGGGCCGACTGAATGATGGCTTGTAGCGGGCGTAACAGCCAGCCGCTCAGCCACCAGGCTCCCAGTCCCGAAATGACCATGCTCAACAACAGTGTACTGATCAGTAACCAGCCAATGTTTTGCAGTTGCCGGGTCAGGGGGCGGTTGCTACGCCCTACGATGGTCGTAAGATTTCCGTAATCGCCTTCCGCATCTCGGTTCACCCGGGCCAGTTCAAGCGTATCGGATTGAAAGACCGTAGCGGCTCCGGTTTTGCTCAGGTGTTCCGGAAATTGCGGCGACTGGTACAGACGGTGGGAGGAATCGCCCGTGGTATACCAAAGGGCCAGCACTTCGCCCGATTCGGGCAATGGAATGACCAAGGGGTACAGCGACACCCGTTCGGATAGCCGCGTAGCCCGATCAATCAACGCCCGATTTTCCTGCTGAATCAGTACCTTTTTGACCTCATGGAATACGTAGGTAGCCGCGGCGGCAAACCCCAAAAAGAAGGTAAGCCCGAACACCAGACCCATCTTTACCCGAATACTGCGAATGGGCCAGAACCCGACCATCTTTATCAAGGATTTTAATTGATTTCCAGCGTTCCCTTGAGGCGATACCCTACGCCAACGACCGTTTCGAGCAGCGGCACGGCAAAGCCCCGGTCAATTTTTTTCCGAAGCTGGTGGATGTGTACTTCCACGACATTGCTACCCCGATCAAAATCAGATTCCCAGACTTTTTCGGTCAACTGGGCTTTGGACAGAATGCGACCGGCATTTCGCATGAGCTGTTCCAGCAACTGATACTCCCGGGGCGTCAGAGCAATGGGTTGTTCGCCCCGGCTGACCTGCCGACTGGCCAGATCCATACGCAAGTCCCCGATCTGCCACACCGCCAGCCGACTGCCCGCCTGATTCCGTTGTACTGTACGAATCCGGGCCAGTAATTCTTCCAGCTCAAAGGGTTTACGCAGGTAGTCAACGGCTCCTAAGTCCAATCCTTCTACTACGTGGCGGGACTGATTGAGAGCACTCAGAATCATCACGGGAGCGTCAATGCCAAAAGCCCGTAGGGTACGCAGTATGTCGAAGCCCGTCGTTCCGGGTAACATCAGGTCCAGCAAAATCAAATCATAATCGCCTACGGCTGCCTGTTCCAGGCCCACCGATGCCGATAAGGCAATATCCACCGAGTAACCCGCCTGCCGAAGACCTTTCTGCAGGTGCAGGACCAGTTTTTCTTCGTCGTCGATTAACAGAATTTTCATTAGAGTGCAAAGGTTTGACCCCGAATCGTTAGTGTAGAAGGGTGTAAGACCGTACGGCCGGTTTGATTGACGAAGCCTTCGGCGTTTCGCTCGAAACCGGTTACACCCAGGCGTTGAATACCCTCCAGCAAGGGAAGAATTTGTCCGGCCTGGTGGGGTTTCAGTTCAATGAGATACTTATCCGTCAGCAAAGCGATCAACTGCCCCCGTTCGTCCTGTATCTTTTTGAGCAGGGGTCCCTCCGCCTGAACCAACGAGCCCGATTTGGGTTGGGGCGGCGGCAAGTCAGCCACTTGTATCACCAAACCCGAGGAAGGATTTCGCAGCCGAATCAGGCGATACCGGTTCAGGCGGGCTTCCGGTGGGCGAGCCGGGCCGGGACCACCCGCTCCGGGTTCGACATCGGCGGTAATCGTTTGCCCGGTGCGGGCCAGTCGCCGGACACTGAGAGCGGCGTGGGGAGGGAAACCTAGTTGTACTTCGCCTGCCGTTGTTTGTAGCCGTAAGCCGTCATAATCCCCAATCCGATTGAACACGTAGCCGAGCACCCGGCCGGAAACGGAGGTCTGGGCCAGGGTTGCTTCACTAGTTAGCCAGCAGAGCAGGAAAAGGGTGGTATAGCGTAAGGTTTTTTTCACACCAGCGAATAAAGGGGAATCACGAACGATTCCTTAATGGGGATACTTTTTTCTTTCAATAGGTGCTACACGGATTCGTTTTATCAACCGTACCCGTTCGAATCCCAGATCACGATAAGTCCTTTTACTGAAATGTTTACCTAAGCATTTCAGAGAGTATCGTCCTTTTGAGTCCGCCAGCCCCGACGAATTTTCTCCTTGTAAAGGAGCCAAGTTCGGCTACTGCGATAAAAACGACCTTAGGATAAGATTAAGATTTCTTAATGTTCCGATTTTAGCTCTTCTCTTTAACTGACCTCTACGCGTACCCATAGAATCCGTATGTGGTTCGTTTGAGTTGTTGATGACTCTTTGTAAATTTGATTTTTACAAACGTACGCTACATGGCTCTGACCTCGGTTGATGATTTTTATCGGGAAGTAACGACGGGCTCTACGCTCGAAAAACAGACGATTTTTCCGCAGGATGTCGCGAAAGAAATTGGTCATTTCAATGTTTTCAGTATCGAAGACTTATTTCAGAAGACAACGCAGCGGTCGGTCATGCCGTACAATCGTCGGACTTATTACAAAATCAGTCTGATTCGCGGCCGAAACCGGGCCGAATACGCCGATAAAGTCCTTGACATTGAAACCAATGCCCTGCTGTTTGCTTCACCTAAAGTACCCTATCATTACGTACCACTGGATGAGCACCAGGCGGGTTATTTCTGCATTTTCACGGATGCGTTTCTTCTGCCCAGCAAGAGCGGCGTCATCCTGGACGAGCTACCCATTTTCCGGCCGGGCGGCATACCGATTTTCCAGCTGAGCGATGAGAAAGCCGACCAGCTCAACAGCCTGTTCCTGAAGATGCGGGAAGAAATTACGTCCGATTACGCCTATAAATACGATTTGCTACGCACCTACGTGCTGGAGTTGATTCATTACGGACAGAAACTACAGCCGTTGCCGGCAAGTTCAACCCATCCGCCGGCCTCTGCCCGGGTTACCTCCCTGTTTCTTGAATTACTGGAACGGCAGTTTCCCATTGATACGCTTCATCAGAAAGTAGGCCTTCGTACGGCCAAGGATTTTGCCGATCATCTGGCGGTTCACGTCAATCACCTCAATAAAGTTTTGAAAGAAACGCTGGGCCAAACCACGACGGAAGCCATTCAACAGCGGATTCTGCAGGAAGCCAAAATTTTGCTCAAACAAACCAACTGGACGGTCTCCGAAATTGCTTACTGCCTGGGTTTCGAGCAGGTCGCCCACTTTTCCAATTTCTTCCGCAAACAAACCTCCTTCTCGCCACTTGCTTTTCGGGCCTAAGATTTGATTTTTGCAACGAATGGATTGATCCTTACAAACACCCGGATTGTCCTAGCCCTCATCTTTGCATCCGGCAAGCCAGCCGTAAATCGCTGGTTGGGATACGGCCTAGCCGGGTACGCCCTGTGCCTGCTGGTACTTGGTTTTACGGCTAAGTACCGTTCTTTCAAACCTTAAGAAACAGACCATTATGAGTATTGCATTAGTTACCGGGGGAAGCCGCGGTTTGGGCAAAAACATGGCCCTGAGTCTGGCAAAAAAGGGAATCGACGTGATTCTTACCTACCATAGTAAAGCTGACGAAGCTCAGGCGGTCGTCGCAGAGATTGAGCAACTGGGAGCGAAAGCCATAGCCCTTCCGCTTGATACGGGAAACGTGGCTAGCTTTGAGGCTTTTGTTGGCCAGTTCAAACACGTACTCGCCGATACCTTTGGCCAGGAACACTTCAACTTCCTGATTAACAACGCTGGTGTGGCCGCTCATACGCCCATTGGCAACACGAAGGAAGAAGATGTGGATCAACTGGTAAACATTCACTTCAAGGGCGTCATTTTCCTGACCCAGCACCTACTTCCCCTCCTCACCGATGGTGGCCGGATCATCAATATTTCTTCGGGTCTGACTCGCTTTTCCAATCCAGGCTACGCCGTGTACGCTTCCCTCAAAACGGCCATCGAAACGCTGAGCCGGTACATGGCAAAAGAATTGGGATCGCGGGGTATTGCCGTCAACGTTGTAGCTCCGGGAGCCATCGAAACCGATTTTGGCGGTGGAGCCGTGCGGGACAATGCTCAGATCAACCAGCAAATTGCCAGTGCGACGGCCCTCGGCCGCGTAGGTTTACCCGATGACATTGGGGGTGTAGTGGCTTTTCTGTGTACGGAAGAAGCCCGCTGGATCAATGCTCAGCGAATCGAGGTATCGGGTGGGGTGAATCTGTAGTCAATCAACTTCATTCAGAAGTACTAATCACCTACTGGAGAGGCGGCAGTTGGCAACTGCCTCATAGTGGGTACAGGTCTGGAAACCTGCACCCGTATACCCTACAAAAGAGCAAGGCACGGACAGTGGTCCGTGCCTTGCTCTTTTCGTAGCTGCCTTTGGGCTACACATTCAGCGTTTTCATATACTGAGCGTCCTTTTTCAGACTGTCCATCGGCGAGCCGGGGTACTCCTCCTGTTCAACGAGGAAGTACTTAATCTTACTCGTATCCAGTACGCTCCGCAACGTCTTTTTGAAATCTACGGATCCTTCACCAATATCGTTCTGAACGGGTTTACCATTTTTAACGGTATAATCCTTGATGTGGCAGAGTTCGTAACGTTTGCCGTATTTCTTCAGGTGTTCGGTTGTATTCACTCCCGCAACGTCAATCCAGCACAAATCCAGCTCAAACATTACGTTTTTAGGATCGGTGTTAGCCAGCAGGTAATCCTGGGGTAGCTTGCCATCCAGGGGCTTAAACGAGTAGTCGTGGTTATGGTACCCAAACTTCAGGCCGCCTTTCTTTACTTCCTCTCCTACTTTGTTGAATTCATCGGCGATTTTCTTCCAGTCATCCCAGGTCTTCTGAGCACCAATGTAAGGACAAAGCAGGTAACTCAGGCCCGCTCCCTGTGCCATTTCAATGTTCTTTTTCAGTACATCAGGCTTGCTGGCCGCGGCCCGAAAATCGAAGTGCGTACTGATCATCTTTACGCCCAGCCCATCGAGAAACGATTTCATTTCTTTCGGCTCCAGACCCCACAAAAATCCCTTGGGTCCGCTGTAGCTCTCAAACTGCTTGTAGCCGTACTGAGCCAACTGCGTCATGATGCCTTTAGGATCCTTCGGCAGTACGTCGCGGGCACTGTACAACTGAACGCCGAACGGATTGATCGTTTTCAACGGAGCCGCCGCAAGCGACTCACGTAAGGCGAGGGCACCAGCCGTCAGCAGAGCAGACTGTTTTAAAAAATGGCGTCTTTGCATTGTAAAAAATTCCAGAGTAAGGGTTTCAAAAAGGCTAAGGTACACTGAACAAGTCAACAGGCGTTGTTTTGCCAGCGGGATTCCTTAACTTTTTTTCTGCCGATAGAACGAGTATGCCCTGTTTTTTGGTGTATAAGCTACTTCTAATTGTATTAATACGGTTTGGTCAAAAGCTCTTATGGGTTGCACCGTGCCCGTGTTGATCAAGGCTGTTTTCAGACACGCACTAACGATTTCGGTGGCTATCAAACATTTGGCGTCTGCTAATTAAAGTAACGTCCACCACCCCCTAAGCTCTAGTCTTACGGAGTAGTGGACGTTGGATGGCAACGTACTTACGCGTTGGGCTGCATATAGAAAAATTCCCACAAGTGACCGTCCGGATCCTGAAAACCGTGCTGGTACATAAATCCCATGTCCTGAGCGGGCGTAGGTGTGGTCGCTCCAGCCGCCAGGGCTTTCTGGATCATGTCATCGACGGCCGCCCGACTTTCGAGGGAGAGGGATACGATTACTTCAGCGGTTTGTTGGGCATCGGCTACAGTTTTTTTGGTGAACGTCTGGAAAAAGGGTTCTACCAATAGCATGACGAAAATGGTATCGCTGATGACCATACACGTGGCGTTTTCGTCCGTATACTCCGGATTGAATGAATAGCCCAGTTGCGTAAAAAAGGTGACGGAAGGTTCCAGGGCTTTGACGGGCAGGTTTACAAAGATTTGCGTAGCCATAGGTTTAGTATGTTTTTGTTTTTGCAAACCTAAGCCCCTTTTTTTCAGCGAATACTGGCTAAAACCGACAATTTGCCGGGCTGATTCCGACAGTTTAATCCGGCTCAATAAACCGGTAGAGATACGGAGCTTTGTGAGCTTTGCCCGTATACGTCTTCTCCAGTCGCTGCAAAATTCCCAGGCTCAGCATGCGTCGCTGGAAACTCGATCGATTCAGTGGTTCTCCTAACACCGTTTCGTAAAGTCGTTGCAGCGTGTGCATGGTGAAGGATTCTTCCAGCAGATTAAACCCAATGAGTTTCCGATCCAGCGTTTCCCGAAGCGTTTCCAGGGCTTTAGCTACAATGCTTTTGTGGTCGAGCATCAGCGAAGGCAGCTGATGTAGTTCGTACCAGGCACAGCGATCGGCCATCGCGTCGGGCTGAGGTACGGCTTGGGTAAAATCCACCAGGGCGTAATAGCCTACCGTTACAAACCGACGTAACAGCCAATGATCCGGTTGTACCGCGTGCCCTTTCGCTTGCATAATCTGAGCAAGCGGAGCTGGATCGTACCGCTGCAGACTTCCGAAGGTATGAAACTGTTCGAGGTAAATATCGGTCAGGCCCGTTCGCTGAGCCAGCACGCGGCGGGCGGCAGACTCCAGATCTTCCTTTTCGCGGACAAATCCGCCCGGCAGGGCAAATAAATCCGTGTTTTTGTACTCCAGAATCAGAATTTTAAGTTCCTGATCGTGAAAACCGAAAATGACAAAATCAAGAGCCAGACCCGGTAAAAACCCTCGTCCATCAGGGTTGGTCTCATCCGTCGCAGTAGTCATACGTAACACTCTTTATCGTTTCTTTTTTACAAAATTTGTTCGATTCAAGGGCATTTTCTATTATTGTTGCACTGTGCAACAATAAAGCATTTCTCTGATTTTTCAAAAAGCCCAATCCATTACTTCAAGCGTTAAACAGCCTCTTGCAATGATGAAAACAATGCTTACCTTTTTACTGATGGGAACGACGCTGGCCTTCGCCCAGACGTCGAAAGCTCCTCAGATTAAAACCCAGAACGGAGTCGTCGAAGGAACCGTCGAAGCCAGTGGGATTCGTTCGTTCAAGGGCATTCCCTTTGCTCAGCCCCCCGTGGGCGATCTACGGTGGAAAGAACCTCAGCCCGTTAAAAACTGGGAAGGCGTGCACAAAGCGGATCATTTTAGCCCTGCTGCCATGCAGCGAGCCTTGTTTGGGGACATGAACTTTCGTTCGAACGGAACGAGTGAAGATTGTCTGTACCTGAATGTATGGACGCCGGCGAAAAAAGGGAATGAAAAACTGCCCGTACTGGTGTATTTCTACGGCGGTGGCTTCATGGCCGGTGATGGCTCCGAGCCACGTTACGATGGCGAAAGCATGGCTCAGAAGGGCATAGTCGCCATAACAGTAAATTACCGGCTTACGGTTTTCGGTTTTCTGGCCCATCCCGAATTAACTAAGGAATCACCACACCATTCGTCCGGTAATTACGGGCTCATGGATCAGCAGGCGGCTTTACGCTGGGTAAAGGCTAACATTGCCGCTTTCGGAGGCGATCCGAACAAAGTAACCATTGCTGGCGAATCGGCTGGCTCTATTGCGGTAAGTGCCCAGATGGCCTCGCCGGGTTCCAAAAACCTGTTTGCTCAGGCGATTGGTGAAAGTGGTTCGCTGATGGGTACGCTCTCACCCGTTTCCCTGGCTGAGGCGGAAAAGAAAGGCAGTCAGTTTGGCGAATCCATCGGGGCTTCATCTTTGGCTGCCCTGCGGGCCCTGCCGGCGAAAGAATTATTGGAAGCGACCGCAAAGGCAGCTCCTGGCAGCTTTCCCATCACCATCGACGGTTACTTTTTCCCGAAACCTGTCAGCGATATTTTTGCCGCGGGTGATCAGGCTCAAGTACCGCTGTTACTGGGCTGGAACTCGGAAGAAATGAATTACCGGGCTTTATTGGGTCCGCAAGCTCCTACCGTAGAAAACTACAAAAAGGCCGTGCAGGGTCGTTTAGGAGCTTCGGCTGATGACATTCTAAAGGCTTATCCCGTGACTTCAGATGCTCAGGTAGAAGAAGTAGGTACGGCTCTGGCGGGTGATCTTTTCATTGGGTACAGCACCTGGAAATGGGCGGATTACCACATGAAAACCAGCAAGCAGCCCGTGTACCGTTACCTGTATACCCAGCCGCGTCCCGCGATGCGGCCTGAAATGGGTAATGCTCAGCCCGGACTGGCCGGAGGCGTAGTGAAAAATGCGGATCCCGCTACCAAACCCGCTCCGGCGGCTAAGGGTGCCGTTCACTCGGCTGAAATTGAGTACGCTATGGGCAATCTGGCCACCAACAAAGTGTACGCCTGGACGGATGAAGATTACAAAGTGTCCAAAACCATGCAAAACTACTTCGCTAATTTTATCAAAACGGGCAATCCCAACGGAGCTGGCTTACCCAAATGGACGCCCGCTACGGAAAATAAGGTGTACGTCATGCACATTGGTGCCAAGACCTTTGAGCAACCCGAGCAGCAACGTGAGCGGTATCTGGCCATTGACGAAATGTCTAAGAAAGCTAAATAGAGCATTCGTTTTAAAGCAAAGAGGGAGTACAGGCAATCCTATACTCCCTCTTTGCTTTTTATAATACTTGTTTGATTACTAATTAAATAAACATTCCTACCTCAACTTAAACTTGAAATCATTTTTCTCAGGTATAATCAAATGAAGAGACATACACCGGACTTTGCCGGAGCTGTTGCCACTGCTCTTCGGACAGGCCTTTCGCCTGTACCCATACCTGCGTAGACACTCCCGTTTGAAAGCCGCTAAAAAAGCCCATACCTGGTAGACGGGTCCATTCGGTACGGCGTTCATCGAGTTGCCAGAGAGCCGTGTATCTTTCCCTATGAGCCAGTAAGCTTTCCAGCAGTGTGGGTAAAAGCGATTCGTAACCCGCCTTCAGGTAGACGGCTTCCACGGCGACAAAGGCGTAATCCGCCCGGAAAAGATTCTTTAGAATCGGTACGTAACGAAGTCCATGCATCAAAAACCAGCCCCCCGCCCCCGGCATGTGCCTGAACTGCCAGCGAACCCGCCGGGCGGCAACGGCAGCTACGATTTGATTTGCTTCCCAAAGACCATAAAAATTTCCCTGCGTTTTCGTCCAGGTTTTAAAAGCGTACGGCTGGTAGCTGGCTTGCAGGGAAGGCAGTAGCTGCGATTCTTCTTCCCGTGTCAGGGCTCTGAAACGGGGATCTCTTTTAGGGTTCAAGCGGCGGAACAGGTACGATTGTAGCCGGGCAATGGACTCAAATTGAAGCGTTTGAGAGACGGCTACCGAACGCGTATTCCTGGCTTCAATAAACGAATACACCAGAAACGGAGCCGGGATTTGCTGAAAAAGGTAAGCAACGGCCTGCGTTTTCAGCAAACGACCATAGCCCGCCCTGAGCGACTGAGGTTACGGCCAGATACCGCCCATAAAAGCTGTCTACCCATCCCCAGGGCACTTCAACGACCCGATGATCCAGGCAGTACACGCCCAACAGGGTTTCCTCTTCATACAGGTGAAAAAAGAAGGGATTGTAGAGTTCCCGCAACCGCTCTTCCTGATTGGTTTGCCGATACCGAACGCCTTTGGTACCATAAACCGTGTCTTTGAGCAGGCTCAAGGCCGCCGCATCGGCCTGGGGTTTAACTACTAGCGAAAGGGACGCTTCACGATAGATTTCAGTAGTTTCGGGGGCAGAGATCGCAGGCATTCGGTACGTGATTAGACGCGGCAAAGCTACACGTGCCGCTCTACACTCAGTAGTTTTTGCTTCCAAAGTGACAGGCTGTCCCTTTGGTTTTCGGAGGAATTCCCCATTTCTGTGAACCAGCGGCTACCTTTGTGTATGGATTATTTTAAAAAGCTACTGGAATTACTCCAGATCGAGCGGGAAGAAGATCGGCAGTCGTATTTAAAACTGACCGAATCGTCCTCCGTTAGCGAGCGGAGAGCTGCCGGCCTGAGCTGGTACCCACTGGCCATCCGGGGTTCAGAAATGAGTCGCGGCGATTATTTGACGGTGGAACTAGAGCGAACCACGCATCAGGATATACCTCATCAGTTCCGCTTCGGTATGCCAGCGGTACTGTTTTCCAACCATGATCCCAAGGAGGATCGCGTGGAGGGCATTGTTGCCCACCAAAGTGGCAACCGTCTTCGTTTAACGTTGCGGACGGATGAGCTGCCCGAATGGTCCCGTCAGGGCAAACTGGGCATTGACCTGCTGTTTGATGACAACAGCTACGAGGAAATGCAGAATGCCCTGAAAGTGGCGGATCAACGGAGCGACAAACCCGATGGTCAATTGATTCGACTGTTGACGGGCTCGGCTTCTCCCACCTTTCGTACCGACGTTACGCCGGTTTCTTTGCCGCGACTGAATCCCTTTCAGCAACAGGCCGTTGAAAAAATCCTGGCGGCTAATGAACTGGCTATCGTTCACGGCCCGCCGGGTACGGGTAAAACGACCACACTCGTCCAGGCCATTAAAGCCCTCTGGCAACAAACGCACCAGAAAATTCTGGTGGTGGCTCCCAGCAATACGGCCGTCGATTTGCTCAGTGAAAAACTAAGTGAAGAAGGCCTCAACGTATTACGGGTAGGCAATCCGGCCCGCGTATCACAGCGGTTGATGTCCCTGACGCTTGACCAGAAAATGGCCGAGCATGCCCGCACGAAAGAAATCAAAAACCTGAAGAAGCAGGCTCAGGAATACAAACGCATGGCCCATACCTACAAGCGAAACTTTGGGAAAGGTGAACGCGACCAACGCAAGGCTCTCTTTGACGAGGCTCATCGTATTATGAAAGAGGTTGATCAGAGCGAACAATACATCATTGACGATCTGGTGGGGCGTACGCAGGTGATTACGGCAACGCTTGTGGGAGCCAATCATTACACCGTTCGCAATCAAACCTTTCATACGGTAGTCATCGACGAAGCCGGACAGGCTCTGGAACCCGCCTGCTGGATTCCCATTCTCAAAGCTCAAAAGGTAGTACTGGCGGGCGACCATTGCCAGTTGCCGCCCACGGTAAAGTCCAAAGAAGCCGCCCGTCAGGGACTGAGTACCACATTGCTTGAAAAATCCGTTGCTCTCCATCCGGAAGCCGTGGTACTGCTTGAGGAACAGTATCGCATGCACGAACAAATCATGGGTTTTTCCTCGAAACTATTCTATCAGGATCGGCTCATCGCTCATGCTTCGGTAGCTCATCGGCTCTTGTTTCCTGGCGATGCCCCGCTGGCTTTCATTGATACAGCGGGCTGCGGGTTCGAAGAAAAACTGGAAGGGACCAGTTCGACCAACCCCGAAGAAGCGGCCTTTCTCATGCGGCATCTGGCTCAACTGGTGGAACAGGTACGGTCCAGAGGCGGCGACTTCCCCAGCATTGCGGTTATTTCACCCTATAAGCAACAAATCAGCGTGTTACAGGAACAGTTTCAGCACACGGAATCTTTGCAAGCCGTAGCTGAGTACATTTCCATTAATACCATTGATAGTTTTCAGGGGCAGGAACGGGATGTGGTTTACATCAGCATGACCCGCAGTAATAGTGAAGGTGAGATCGGTTTTCTTTCCGACATCCGTCGCATGAACGTAGCCATGACCCGGGCTCGTAAAAAGCTGGTCGTGATTGGCGATAGTGCTACGCTTTCGCAACTTCCCTTTTACGCGGACTTCATCGCGTATGCGGAAAGTCATGAAGCGTATCAAAGTGCCTGGGAATTTATGGAGTAGTTTTCATTTTCAGGTGTTTGTATCATTTTCGCTACATAAACACTTGAGGCATTTCGTAGAAAAAGAGCGGATGAAAGTTAACCTTTCATCCGCTCTTTTTAGTTTCTCTATAAACAATCTGGCCTTAAGCTTAAGCCTTGCCTTTCAAATCTACCGGTTCCAGATTTCGCCGGGCGGGGCCGGTCAGTACCGTTCCATCCGTATCAAAGCGGGCTCCGTGGCAGGGACAATCCCAGCTTTTTTCGGAGTTATTCCAGTTGACAATGCAGTGCGTATGCGTACACACCGGACTAACCGCGTGAATGTCTCCCGATGGGTCTTTATAGACGGCCACTTTTTCTCCCGAAAATTCAGCCACCATCCCACAGTCATTTTGAAGCTGATCGAGTGAATCCAATTCTTCGGTAGAAAAACGATCAGCGACGAAGCGGTAAGCGACATCGGCGTTTTCCTTGATGAATTCGGAAGCGGCGGCCAGGGGTTTTACCCGACCCGGATCATACAGAGCTGCCGACGGATTTTCTTTCCCCAGCACGAGATCACTCAGAATTTTTCCTGCTAGCGTACCCAGAATCATTCCGTTTCCGTTGTAACCCGTCCCCGTAAAAATTCCTTCCGAAAAGCCGGGCAGTTTACCAATATAAGGCAGTCCGTCCACGGGCATGTAGTACTGGGCCGACCAGCGATAAGCTACCGAATCCACCTCGTAGTACTGCCGCACGTAGGCTTCCAGCTCAGCAAAGGAAGCTTCAGGATCGCCGTGACCGGTTTTATGGTCCGCTCCACCCACAACCAGATACTTTTGGCCCTCGACTACGTGCGAACGGAAGTAGTGGTAGGGGTCCTGCATATCGTACACCAGGGCGTCGGGGTAGGCTTTGTCTTTCAGGGTAACGGCCAGTACATAACTCCGGTACGGTGCTGCTTCAAAATGTAGGGGATTCACACCACCAGGCGGAATATGCGTAGCGTAAATGATTTGCTTGGCTTTCAGGATACGGCCTTCGGACTCGGCTTCGTGGTAGCCGTCCTTCTGTGTCGTTTGTTCGATCCGGGTGTTTTCCAGAATAACGCCGCCAGCTTTAACAAACACTTCGCGTAAACCCATCAGGTATTTTAAGGGATGAAACTGAGCCTGATCGTCGATGGTAATGACCTTCACCGTCGGTATGGGAACGGGAGCTTTAGGAGCCAGACGGGCCTTCACTCCTACTTTCACCGCACTTTGAAACAGGCTGTCGAGTTCCTTGAGCTGCTTTTCTTCATCGGCGTACACAAAGCCCTGCTTGCGTTCAAAATCACAGTCAATTTTATACGTCTGGACCCAATCCTGAATCGTGGACACAGCCCCGGCAATATCATTGGCAAATTGCTGGGCCGCCTCGGCCCCAAAATCATTTTCTACTTCCGCGTACGTGGTGTCGGCAAAGGTATTGATGTGGGCCGTGGTTCCTCCGGTCGTGCCATAACCCAGGCTATGGGCATCGACGAGCAGGCATTTCTGTCCTTGTTGCTGTAATAACACGGCGGCGGTAAGGCCGGTAATTCCTCCGCCCACAATTAGCGTGTCGTATACGGTTGATTCGTTGAAGGATAGGGATTCGGTTCCCACATGTAATTTCGATTGCCAGAGACTTTCGTTCGCCCCGTCTCGGGGGGCCGTAAATACCTCGTTTTTTGTGAGCTCGATCACAGTCATGACTTCGTGGATTAGTGGTTAGATAAGCTCTAGCTCAATAAAACCATACCACTTTTGCGAGGTATACGGCAGTCCCAGGACTAACCATTCTGTTTACCGTATCAGACTATACGGGTGGACTGTCCGGCAAAAACACCTGAAAGGTAGCTCCCTGCCCCGGTTGACTCTGAGCGGTAATATAGCCCTGGTGGTTTTCGGCAACTTTCCGGCACAGGGTCAGCCCGATACCCGTACCCAGGTAATTGTCCCGGCTATTGAGTCGCTGAAAAATCTGGAAAATCTGCTCTTTGTATTCCTCTTCGAAACCAATTCCGTTATCGCTGACGTCCAGCCGAATGTAGGTTCTGAAGGGAGAAAGCTGAGGCAACATGGCCATTTCTTCAGCAGTGGCCTTCTGCGTCCGGATTTCAACCCGGGGATGTTCTCCCGGCTTATGGAATTTAATAGCGTTGGAAAGCAGATTTTGCAACAATTGCGTGAGCTGACGAGCATTGCCCCAAACCGTCGGTAAAGGGCTAATGACGAGTTCTACCTTTTCTTCCTGCAGGGGCATTTCCAAATCAAGTAAGACGCCGTCGAGTAACTCCCGAAGCTCTACGGCTTTTTGTTCCAATCCCTGGGTGGTCGTCAGCCGGGAATAATCGAGAACATCCTTCACCAGCATTGACATACGATCCGCCGTAGACTGAATGCGATGCAGTAAGTTCAGACCACTTTCCGTGAGTCCAGCCGTGTGCCGTTCCGCCAGAATGGAGCTGAAGGTCTGTATTTTCCTTAACGGCTCCTGTAAATCGTGACTGGCAGCATAAGCAAATTGCTGAAGATTATTATTGGTCAGAGTTAATTCCTGGTTGAGCTGATCAAGTTCCAGGGTACGTTCGGCCACCCGTTCTTCAAGCTGGCTGGCTAGTAACTGATACTGTTTCTGACTTTTCTCCAGAGCTTTCTGAGACGTCATTTGCTGGGTAACATCTACGGCCATATTCAAAATGGCGTACACCTCCCCGAATTCGTTTCGCAGGGGTTTGTAGGTAAAGTTATAGTAGCCCCGTTGCATCCGACCATCAATGACCAGATCCACCGGGTCGGCCTGAGCATGGTAGGCTTTCCCGGAGGTAAATACGTCGTCCAGAATTTGCAGAAACGGTTGTCCTTCCAGTTCGGGTAAGGCTTCCGGTAGTTTCTTGTTCAGTACGCTTTTATCTTTGCCCCAAAGCTTAATCATCGCTTCATTTACCAGTTCTACCTGTAGTTCACGACCTTTGTAAAGACCCGTAGCCATGGGAGCTTCTTCAATGAGTTTACGGAAACGCCGTTCACTGGCTTCGAGGGCTAATCGAATGCGGACCTGTTCGGTCACTTCCGTAGCGATCACCATAACACCACTAATATGCCCCTCAGCTTCGCGGAGGGGAGCATAGACAAAATCGAAGTAACAATCCTGCAATACGCCACCGCGTTCGAGTCGGGCCAGCGTACTGATTCCGTAATGAGCCTGCCCGGTGTCGTAGACGCCTTCCAGCAATTGCATAAACGGTTGCCCTTCAATTTCGGGCAGGGCCTGGGTCAGCGGCAGCCCAATTACGGCTTCCGTTTTACCCCAGAGTTCAAGAATTCGGTCGTTAGCCGTTTCGATGACCATCGACCGCCCCATTAACAGACTAATGGCCACGGGAGCCTGAAGAATAATGGATTGCAAGCGATCCTGGCTATTGAGGAGCTGGTGCTGAGCCTCAACGGTACTCGTCACATCAAGAATAGCCCCGATATAGCCGGTAAAGTTACCCTGTTCATTAAACTGCGGACTTCCCGAGCAGTCTACCCAGCGGATCGTACCGTCGGTATTAAAAATCCGGAACTGATTTTTATGGTTACGCTTTGCGTGAAAATCAGCCAGAAAGCGTTCCGCCGTCTGAGCTCGATCCTGTTCAACTACGAAATCCAGCCAGCCAAAACCTACATGCTGATTCAGGGGTTCGCCGGTCCAGTCAATCCACCGCTGACTCACATACGTAATGTGCAGTTGAGCATCGGTAATCCAGAGAGCCGCCGTTGAGGCCGTGGTTATATTACGAAACAACGCCTCACTTTCTTGCAGGGACTGACGCGAAGCCAGCTCCGCCCGGAGGTCATGAGCCGTAAAAAGCAGGTTCAGGACATGGCCGCTCTTATCCTTGAGATACGAAGCTTTCATGTGAACGGGAATGGCTTTGCCCGAGGGAAAACTCCGGAAAGGTACATTCCCCGCCCAGCGACCTTCCTGCTTCAGCGTGGGTAAAATTTCCTGCGTCAACAGCCAGTAGGCATCTGCTGAGCAGAATTCCAGCAGGTTCATCCGTTTTACCTGAGCAAGAGTCAGGCCCGTCAGCTGTAGTCCATAGGGGTTCACAAAGAGCAGGTTGCCGTTCATATCCGCAATACCCATGCACTCTTCGCTGCCGTTCACCAGGGCTTTCAGGCGTTCATCCTCCTGCTGGTGAATCACCTCATCGGTGATTTCCTGAACGATGCCCGCCAGTGATAAAGGCGTACCGTCAGTATCGAAAGCGAAGGTACCAATGACACGGGCCCAGTGTACAGAGCCATCTCTCCAGACAAAGCGAGCTTCGTATTGCAGGTGGCCTGTCTGGTTGGCGATCTGGTAAGCCTCATCCCGAATATGCTCATCCTGAGGATGTAGACTCGCAATAAAGTTCTGGCGGTTCAGTTGTGAACGTGGTTCACCCGTTAGTATTTCCGCCAGCCGCGGCGTATAGGAAATGGCATCTGTTGCCAGTAAAATATAAAAGGAACCCGCTTTGGAGCTTTCCAGAGCAAGCTGGGCTAAATTTTCGGCGGCCTGTACTTTCTGCTGGGCTTCCCGGTGGGAAGAAACGTCCTGAGCGGTCCCGGAAAATCGGTAGCTTCTCCGTTCTCATTAAAATAAGCTTTGCCTTTGCAGTGCAACCACCGAAGGAGGCCATCTTCTGCCCCAATGGTTCGAAAAGAGATTTCATACAGTCCCCCTGAAGCAGGATTAAGGGCCCAAGTAACGGCCTGATCAACCCGTTCGCGATCCTCGGCGTGGATGCAACGAAGTACCTCATCGTAGCCTACGACATCGTCTTTAGAAAATCCGTAGAACTGCTTGCAAAGGTCATCCCACGCAACAACATGATTCAGGGGGTCCAGGTCCCAGGTGCCCAGCCCCGCAGAGGCTAGTGCAAATACATACCGATCATGCTGGTAGTGGTTGGATTCAGGCGTTAACAAATCATTACTCATGGGTAGCTTAGCCAAGATACTTCGTTTATTCAGGTAACTGGGGAACAGACCCGACTGTTTAAAGATTACAGGTCATTAACCCTGCAAAGTAGCAAAATTCAGTCGGGTATTTCTTTCCCTGATTCAGGTAATAAAACTCCGGGCCAGCTAGTTAGAAAATAGAAGGTTTTTAAACCAGAAGCTATTTTTTGTGTTTATCCCAAAAGAATGCTTCGTGCAGACGTTTGCCGGTAGTTTTTCTTACAGTTTTTACTTTTGCTGCTTATGGCTTTACACGGCCCTATCCTTTGCGTTGAAGACGACGAAGATGATCAATTTTTACTGCGTGCTACGTTGGAAGAACTGGGAATCAGCAATCCATTGCTTTTCTTTTCCAACGGCATTCCGGTGATGGAATATCTGACGAATACCAGTGAAGAACCCTTTCTGATTCTCTGCGATGTGAACATGCCGTTAATGAATGGACTGGAGCTTCGCCAGCAAATGCAGCAGCACGCCGACCTTCAGAAAAAATTTATCCCCTTCATTTACCTGACGACCGCGGCCAATCCGACCCTGGTCAATCAGGCATATCAGGGCTCCATTCAGGGTTTTTATAAAAAAGCAAGCGATTATTCCACGTTCAAGGAACAATTGAAAACCATCGTCGAATACTGGCAAAACTGTCTGCTTCCCGGTTCTACGCTACGTTAGGCTTTTACTTTTTCGGCAGTTGTACCGTCCGAATCCAGTAGCTATACAGGCCGTCGAAGAGTTCGGATACTTTTTGATAGGAATAAGGTTTTACAAGGTAGGAATTCGCCCCGAGCTGGTAGGCGTCCTGAATCATCTGCAGGTCCTGCGAGGTGGTCAGCATAATAATAGGCAGATGTTTCCACTGGGAAGATTCTTTAAGTTTTTCCAGCAGTTGCATGCCATTCATCTTTGGCATATTGATGTCGAGAATGATGAGACTAGGCGTGGGAATATGATGTTCCAGTAAATCCAGGGCATGGGCCCCGTCGTGAGCAAAAACCAGATCACAGAAGTACGCTCCTTCCTGACAGGCCATCATTAAAAAATCGCGATCATCTTCATCATCTTCAACTACTAAAAAAACAGGCTTTACGGGCATTGAATCGTGGGTTATAAAACGAATCTGTATTCGTCAGTCGGTCATACATACGCAAGATTTATCATGCTCAGATTGCTGCGTTTTCCAGAGAAAACCAACGCTCAAATCCATAGCTTTTTTTACGCCTAAACCTTTGTACCACTACCTGTTATATCAATAAAAATTCTTACAAAAATCCTTTTTCAATTCAAAGAAAAATCTTACCTATGAGGAATAATTCAACCGTACTGTTTCAGAGAAGGTCTTGGCGGAACTTTTCTGAAACACTGAAGTAAAAACTCCTGTCATCACTGATGATCAGGAGTTTTTTATATCCCTTGAACCCCTCGATCCTCCGTGAAACAGCAACACACGCACCAGCCAGCAGCCGATACGTGTGTGAATAGTCGAAATTGAGCAACACATTAATTGAGGGTACCTGACTGGTAAAACCCAATAATTTGCTGGCGGAACGCACATTCGTACGTTGCCTGTATGAGACTGGCCCGAGCCCGGTCAAGGTTCGTTTTGGCTAGCGTATAATCAAGTACGTTTACCACCCCTGCTTCCAGACGTACCTGGGCCGCGTGTAAAGTCTTTTCGAGTACTTCTACCTGCCGCTGGTGCGTCTGCTGGCGTTCCAGGGCATTTTTATAGAGAACAAACGCCTGTTCAATTTGCTGTCGCAGTTGCAGATGGACCTGTTTTCGCTGATTATCAGCCCGCAATTGCTGGATCTTCGCTTCCTGAATCCGGTACGAAGCCTGATTGGCATTGAAGATGGGAATACGCAAAGACAGACTCACCGCCCATACCGGGTTGTTGCCCAATTGTTCCAGGTAACCCATGTTCTGCGTACGGGTAGTCTGGCTGATCGAACTGAGCTGGTAGCGTTCATTATTCACCGTTACAAAGGCATTGAGCGGCTCTTCGCGGTACGAATCGCCGGCGACGTATTTCTTGGCCGCCGATGAATACGAGGTTCCCAGCGAACTATTGAGCGTTAACGTGGGTAGTCGCAACCCCCGGGCTGCGTCCATACCCCTTCGGGCAGACTGAATGCGTAAATCCGCGGATTTACTTTCGGGCAGAATCGTCAGCGACGAGCGGTATACCTGCTGCCAGGATTCTACCGGAGCCGCCGTCACTTCCCTGGCGATGGCTTCGAGTTCGTAGTTTTGATCCGCGGGCCAGTTGAGTAGCTGGCTCAAAGCCATCTGGGCCGTACGAACCTCGTTTCGAGCGTTGGTAATCTGTAAGTCATCATTCGCTCGCTGCGATTGCAGGTTGTAGAGATTGGCTTCAGCCACGACCTGAAGCTGCACCTGCCGGGTCATGCGGTCGAGTTGCAGTTGCGTCGCCTCGGCCTGTTTCAGGGCCACCTGTAGGAGTTCCTGCGTCACGAGCACCTGCAAATAGGCCTGCAGTACCTTCAGGGTAATCGTATTTTTAGCCGCTTGCAAATCGTACTGACCTGCGGATAGATTCAGGGCATTCTGCTTCTGAATACTTTGCAACTGATTGCCGTTGTAGACCGCCCAGCTGGCCGTTATGCCCAGATTGTTCGTTCCCAGGTGATCGGTCGTAATGCTGTTGGTATACGGATCAATGGAACGACCCAGTGAATAGCCCGGATTAAATACGCCGGATACGGCAGGCATTCGGTCGCGTCGGGATTGCTGATAGGTGTTGATTGTTGACTCCTGCTGCAACTCCGCATCTTTAATCTGCAGGTTTTCCTTGATGGCCTGCTGAATGCATTCCTGGAGTGAAATACGGGTCTGGGCCAGGCCGGGCGTCAGGCATCCAACGCCCAGCAGAAAGGCTGCGACGAGTTTAGGATTGAATCGAAACATGGTGGCTGGCGTTTGTAGGGGTGGATTCCGTACCGTTGGCACTCACATTCAGCAGACTAGCCCGATCCAGAGCCGTTTCCGGGGTACTGACCAGATACTGCGAAGCCCAGAGTTTATAGTAGGCCTGGCGGTAGTCGAGCAATTCGGCATGCGAACCTTCTTCGACCAGCTTGCCTTCTTCAATCACGACAATCTTATCCGCATTCATGATCGTACTCAGGCGGTGAGCAATGATGATGATGGTTTTGCCCGCCTGACGCAATTGTTCAATTGTATGTTGTACGGCTCGTTCGGATACCGAATCGAGCGATGAGGTCGCTTCATCCAGAATGATAATCTGGGGATTGCGGTACAGAGCCCGGGCAATCGCCAGCCGCTGTTTCTGACCGCCCGACAGACTGGCTCCGTTTTCGCCCAGGTAGGTATGAAAACCGTTGGGTAATTTTTCGATGAATTCGGAAATACCCAGCAACTGGCAGAGCCCCAGAATCCGCTGCATATCGGGCTGGTACTCCCCGACGGCGATGTTGTCGATGACATTCCCGGCGAATAAATCCACCTGCTGCGGTACTACGCTCACCTGCCGACGCAGGCTCTCATTATGAATGTGCTTGATGTCGTAATCGCCGATGTAAATGGACCCGGTTTGCAGCGGGTAGAGATTCTGTAACAGCGAGAGCAGGGTAGATTTTCCCGATCCGCTTTCGCCTACTACAGCTGTCACTTTACCCTTGGGAATCGTCAGATTCAGGTTCTGGAAGACCTGTACGCGGGAGCCGTAGCGGAAAGACATCTGGCGGAAGGTAATGTCCCCAATCATTTCCGGACGGAGTTCGATTTTATTTTCCGTAGCCTCGCGTTCCAGATCCATGATTTCAAAAAGACGGTCGGCGGCAATCAGGGCTTCCTGTACCACGCGGTTGGCCGTGATCAGGCTGCTGGCCGGACCCGTGAAATAGCCAATGAGGGCGTAAAACGAGAGGAGTTCCCCGGGGGTAATCGCGTTGTCGATGACAAAGCCCGAACCCACCCAGAGTAAAATGATGGTAAACAACCGCGATACCAGCTCCGAACCGCTACCCGCCCAGATAGATACGGAAGCCGAGGTATAAATGCTGCGGAGCAGTTTGATGAAGCGGGTTTCGGTTTTCACGTTCGAAAAGCCCTCCAGCCCGAAGCGTTTGATGGTTCCTACCGAATTGAGTGATTCCACCAGTTGCGATTCCAGATCAGCAGAATTTTCCATCAGGGTTCGCTGCCCCTTTTTGTTAACCCGGTTTACAACCCAGTAAATCAAAGCGTAAAAAGGAATGACCGCCAGCATGATCAGGGCCAGTTTCCAGTCGTAGGTGAACATCATACCGAAGGAAAACAGGACGATAAATACGTTGACTACCAGCGTCAGAGCGGTGTCATTGATGAATGCCCGGATTTTTACGGCGTCATTCACCCGCGAGATGATCTCCCCTACCCGCATGGTATCGAAAAACTGTTGGGGTAGCTTGAGCAGGTGTTTGTAATAACCCAGAATCAGGTGAGCATCAATCTGCTGTCCCGTCTTCAGGGCAAAAATGCTTTTCATGGAACCGATGAAGAGTTGCAGTCCCAGAATCAGGATCATGGCCACACTGAGCAGATTCAACAGATTCCGGTTTCCCTCTACCAATACGTGATCTACGATTTTCTGCATGTAAATCGACGTGGACAGGCCCAGCACCGTATACACCAACGCCCCAACCAGTGCCTGCATCATCACCGAGCGGTGCGGGCGGACCAGATTCCAGAACCGGCCCGTAATCGATTTTTTGTTGTTCCCCGTTTCGAAGCTTTCCCCAGGCAATAGTAACACCAGTACACCCGTCCATACTTTCTGAAACGCTTCGTGCGTATATTTTTCCATTTTGCCCGGACCGGGATCCATCACGACCACGTGGGTATCGGTCACCTGATAGATGACGACAAAATGGTGCAGTACTTCCTTGACGACAATATGGGCCACCGTGGGCATGGGAATCTTCGAGAGGCTTTCAAACGTACCCCGTACGCCTTTGGCCTGAAAACCCAGTCGCTGGGCGGCTTCAATCATGCCCAGTACGTTAGTTCCTTTCTGATCGGTCGAGGCATACTGCCGGATGCGGGCAATGGGCATGAGTAATTCATAATGGGCGGCTACCGAAGCCAGGCAGGCGGCACCACAGTCGGTGATGTCATGCTGCTTGATGCATATTTTCTTACGGGTAAACATTGCTCAATTTCATTAAGGAGGTACACAGGAAGGAGTTGAAACACTTAGCGGGAAGCCAGTCCGGGATTGGTTTTGGGATTCAACCAGTCGTCGGCTTTATCGTAGAGCAGATCAAAAAGGCTGCGTTCGGTGACCACAAAATGAGCCCGCAGGGACATTCCTTTTTTCAGGTATCCTTTGACGCCCTGCCGGAGCGTGAGGTGATTACGGCTGAGTTTACACTTCACCCGGAAGTAAGTCTGCTGATCCGTAACCGTGATGTCATTGGCGATGTCGGCAATCTCGCCTTCGGCCAGGCCCCACTGGTTGTAGTCGAAGGCATCCACCTGCAGGCGGGCTTTCATCCCCTTTTGAAGGAGGCCAATGTCTTTGGGTGAGACGTAGCACTCGGCCAGCAGATTGGAATCCGGTGAAATGACTCCCATGACTTCTCCGGCCTGAACGTAACTGCCCACGTACTTGCCTACCAGCTGCCCCACGCTCCCCGCCACGGGAGCTTTGATGAGGTACAGGTCACGTTCGCGTTGCAATTGCTGCTGCTGAGCCTGTAGTTCGACCACATCGCGACGATACTGGGCCAGGGCCGTTTGCCAATCGCTCATCTGACGCTCGGTCAGGGTTTGGTACTGAGCCTGAGCCGTCTTTTGGGCAAATTCCTTGTCTTCAAGTTCCTGCTGGGCGATGAGTTTTTCACTGAGTAATTTCTGATTGGTCTGGAGTTCGCGTTGGCGTTTGCGAAGGGTTTCGGCCAGTTCCACCTGCTGATACCGAAACTGTTCGTATTGCTGCCGGTACAGCGGAGAATGCAACGAAAGGGAAGCCGGAGCCTGGGAGAGCGGCGTAGAAACCAGTAGCGTCAGGTCGCGGATGTAGCCATCTTTTTCCTGCTGCTGGAGGCGGATCAGGCGTAATTTGCTGTCGAGTACGTCCGTTTGCAGGCGAAACAGCGGCTGGCCGACCGTTACGGGCTGGTTTTCCCGAACCAGTACTTCGGTAAGTGTACCCGCAATGAGGGGGCGAATTTCATTGCGTTCGGCCCGGGGACGCACTACACCCGAACTTTGTACTGATACCTCCGTGCGGATAAAGGGTAAACTACCCAGGGCCACGAAAACCGCCGCCAGAATCGTCAGGTAGATCACCTGCCCGCGAGCGGATACTTGGGGTAAGTAGGCTTCAGTCGTGTGCTCGATGACTTCAGCCGGATGCAGTTGTTGGCTCATGATTTCGACGTTTAACTTCTTAGGTCAAAGGTCTATCAATCAGCTCGCTAGCTCAACAACGTTTGGTTTTGCTTTATAACGGGAGGCTATAATCAGCAATTCCGTCCGTAGCGGGCTACGGACGGAACGAATGGCATTCCCGCGGGCGAAAAGCAGAGACCCTGCTACCAGGAGCAGGGTCTTGCCTGGCGGAACTACTACTTAGAAACCCAGGCGTAGAGGGCCACACCAGCGATGTATCCAGCGATCAGGGCGGGTACGATGCCTCCTTCTACTTCCATCAATTCGTTTTGATCTAAA
>NZ_NMPS01000179.1:0-861 GCF_002261125.1 Siphonobacter sp. BAB-5385
CTGTGCCTGTTGCCAGGCAAACTGCTCCTTCAGTTCCGGCATCACGGCGAGCAGGGGCTGCCCAATCACTTCCTCACCCCTCCCAAAAAAGGCGAGCATGGAGGTGTTGATCTGATCAATCACAAACTTATTCCCTCGTAACACCAGCGTGGCGGCTGGCGACTGCTGGATGATGTTGCTAAAGCGGGCTTCGCTATCCTGGAGTGCCTGCCGGGCCCTTACTTGCTCCGTAACGTCGATGGCCGTATTAATCACTCCGTAAACAGATCCGGCCTGATCATAGAGTGGATTATACGCATGATTGAAATAAACCGTCTTGGGTTGTCCGTCTGTTAGTAGATATGCCACCCCTTCCGAGTGCCGAAACGGTTCACCGGTATCAAAAACATGCTGAAGCTGGGCTAAAAATGGCTGTTGTTCCAATTCAGGCATTGCTACCAGGAGTGTTTTACCAAGTACCGATTTGTCCCTACCCCAGATAGCCAGCATCGGGGCGTTCACCTGCTGAATGAGCATATCCCTGCCGACGAAGACGACTGTAGCCGCTGGGGTAGCCGCCACTAAGTTTTTAAACCGGGCTTCGCTGGCTACCAGTGACTGTTGGGTGTATACTTGTTGGGTGACATCCTGGGCTACCCCACCAAAGCGATACGGATCGCCGGTTTGGCTAAAATAGGCTCTACCGTGGAAGCGTACCCACCGCAGGATGCCATCATCAGCTCCAATAGTGCGGTAGGTTTGATCGTAGTTCCCATTTGACTCACCCGTCAAGGCTTGCTGCACAGTCGTGTTGACGCGATCTACATCCTCTGGATGGATAAATTGGACGGCCTGTTCGTAAGGAATAACGTGATCCTGTGC
>NZ_NMPS01000180.1:0-861 GCF_002261125.1 Siphonobacter sp. BAB-5385
CTGTGCCTGTTGCCAGGCAAACTGCTCCTTCAGCTCCGGCATAACGGCGAGTAGGGGCTGTCCAATGACTTCCTTACCCCGTCCAAAAAAGCCTAACATGGGTGTGTTGATCTGATCAATCACAAACTCATCCCCCCGTAACACCATCGTAGCGGCTGGCGACTGCTGAATGATGTTGACAAAGCGGGCTTCGCTTTCTTGTAGTGCCTGCCGGGCCGTTACCTGCTCCGTAACGTCGATGGCCGTGTTAATCACCCCGTAAATAGATCCATCCTGATCATAGAGTGGGTTGTAAACATGATTGAAGTAAACCGTCTTAGGTCGTCCGTCCGTCATCAGGTAAGCCACCTCTTCCGAGTGACGAACCGGTTGACCGGTATCAAAGACGTGCTGAAGCTGGGCTAAACAGGGTTGTCCTTCTAAGTCGGGCATCGCCTCCAGGAGTGTTTTACCGAGTACGGACTCGTCCCTGCCCCAAATAGCCAGCATCGGAGCGTTCACATGCTGGATGAGCAGATCCGGCCCGACCAAGATGGCCGTAGCCGCTGGTGTAGCCGTCACTAGGTTTTTAGAGCGGGCTTCGCTGACTGTTAGTGACTGCTGAGTGCGTACTTGTTGAGTAACATCCTGAGCTACCCCGCCAAAGCGATACAAATCGCCGGTTTGGCTAAAATAAGCTTTGCCATAGAAGCGTACCCACCGCAGGATGCCATCATCGGCCCCAACGGTACGATAGGTTTGATCGTAGTTCCCATTTGACTTACCCGTCAGGACTTGCTCGACAGCCTGATTGACGCGATCTACATCGTCTGGATGAATAAACTGGATGGCCTGTTCGTAAGGAATAACGTGATCCTGTGC
>NZ_NMPS01000181.1:0-24280 GCF_002261125.1 Siphonobacter sp. BAB-5385
AAAGATAGCGGGACGGGTTGTCCGTAGCATTTGACGCAAAAATTGGTAGGCTGTGCCTACCGGACGGGACGATTCCCCGCATTTCATACGGGGCTATTGACATTGAACCCCTCCGGGGTTAGCGAGTCGGCATGCAAGCCTGGAAGAAATAGGGCAGGTGTGATTGTGTTGAACCCCGGAGGGGTTTCATTTGAATAGCCCTGGGTGCAATTCATGGTTAGCTTCGCGTTGTTGTACCTTTTCAATGTTGGGCGAACGTTAGAAAAATAGGTTGTACTAATATTTTCTTACAAACGATCTGATGGATAGGCTACACCTGCTTTTTTCCCCATACAAACTAAAATTTCCCAATCCCTGCTGACATAGGGCTGTCATGGAGCCCTTCTACTTTTACATCCGAACAATAAACCAGCGTAGACGATGGAACTGATTCCGATGTTTTTAAAAGAAATGGAGCAGGAAGCTCAAACGACCCGTAAGATGTTATCCCGTGTACCCGATGATAAATTGGACTGGGCCCCGCACGAACGAAGCATGAAAATGCGGACTCTGGCAACGCATATTGCCGAACTACCTACCTGGGTGACGATGACATTAACGACGGATGAACTGGACTTTGCTTCCAATCCTTATCAGAAACAGGAGATCCATACGAATGCAGACCTAATGGCGTTTTTCGAAAAAAGTCTGGAGGATGGGAAGACACAGTTAGTATCCGAAAACGAAGGTATTCTCAACGAACCCTGGACGTTACGAGACGGTGAAACCATCTACAGTATCCGGCCCAGACACGAAGTCATCCGGATGGCCTACAACCAGATCGTCCACCATCGGGCTCAGCTAGGGGTGTTCCTACGTCTGCTGAACATACCGATTCCGGGTAGTTACGGGCCCAGTGCGGATGAGATGAATTTCTAACGAAGAAAAAACCAGCCTTTGGGTTGGTTTTCTTCGTTTCAGGGGAAATCTTTGGTGAGTCGCAGTACCCATGCGTACCTAACCTCTTACCTGATGAATCACCTGCCTGTCAGCCAGCCGATCCGCTGGCATTACCTGCGTCGTACCGCTCTTTGGTTCGTTGCCCTTTATACGATTCTGTATACGCTCCCACTTACCGATATGGAGGCGATTATTGAGTTGACGGAATGGGTAGGCCCACAGGTGCTACATCTGGATAATGCAAAAAAATATGGAATACGGGCAGTGGCGATACCTCTTTTTCCTATGCGTACCTGTTTGTACTCAGTTCGTTTTGCTTAGGCATGGCGGTTCTGCTGGCGGCAGTGGTTGGTCCCCGCCGAAACTACACGTTGTTTTACGTACTTACGCAAACCTTTGTTCGCTATTACTTGGCGTACTTTATGCTCTTTTACGGGTTTGCCAAAGTGTTTGAAGGTCAGTTTATTTCGCCACCACTCGTTTCGCTGGAGCAAACCTATGGTAATTCTTCACCCATGGGCATCGTCTGGGTAATGATGGGATTGTCCAAAGCGTATGCCGTTTTTGGAGGATTAGGCGAAGTAATCGGAGGGCTACTGCTCTTTTTCCGGCGAACCAAGACTCTGGGAGCCCTCCTGATTGTGGCCGTAATGACCAATGTGGTCATGCTGAATTTTGCCTACGATATTCCAGTCAAGTTATTTTCGAGTTATCTGCTCTTGTTGGCTTTTTTTGTATTAGCTCCGGATATTCCTGCCTTGGTGCGACTGTTTCTGTTACAACAACCGGCTCAGTTGAAGCAGTCGTCATTGGCTTTATCCGGGAAGGGGCAACGTCTCACGCATACGATCGGTAAAACGCTGGTGATCCTGTTTCTAATCATGAAAACCAGTGGCAGCTTCAAGCCCTTTCCGGATGCTGATATTGCTCTGCGGGGTACCTACAAAGCTGAAACCTTTGTCCTGGGAACGGATACGCTGCCGCCCCTTACTACTGATAGCATCCGCTGGCAGAAGCTACTGATTGAGAATAGTTACGGAATTTTATTACGCATGAATAACAAACAGGAATACTATAACACTAAAATCGATGAGCAGAAGAAAACCATTCGCTTTACGAATCAGTATGATTCAACCCAACGATATACGCTGAACTACGTTTGGGCAAAAGATACGTTTCAACTCAGAGGTGAATGGGAAGGAAAGCCCTTGCAGGCCAGCTTCCGGCGTAGAAAAGTAGAGGACTATACGTTGACAGGTCGCGGTTTTCATTGGATCAGCGAATATCCCTATAACCGGTAGTGGTACAGTTTATTTAGATTTTCTGCGATTCCATAGTTCAATTATATGTCACATCGCAAGCCTCATCTACCCACAAAAATCTGTCCGGTTTGTCAGTTACCGTTTAGCTGGCGGAAGAAATGGGAACGCAATTGGGAAGAGGTAGTGTATTGCAGTGACAAATGCCGAATGAATAAATCAACCATTAAACCCAAGTCTGAAAACATATGAAACCTTTCATCTATGTTTTATTACTAATCAGTTTTATAGCTTGCAAAAATAAAGACGCCGACTCGCTGGTAGGGAAGTGGATGACGAGTGGCCAGAATCCCGAGGCCTGGGGCTTTGTATTGGACAAAGAGGGAATCGCTACAGCTTTGCCCGTTAAGGGCGTTCAGTACAAAACCTGGGAACAGGTAGGCAGTAATCTGGTCCTGCACGGTACAAAATCAGAAGAACCGTATACGAACAGCTTTAAGATTCTTTCCCTGAAAGACAACACCCTGGTGGTAGAAGACGAGAACGGTCGGGAACTTACCTTTACCAAAACGTCAGCGATGAATGCCAGTGACCAGGATGAGGAAGCCTGTTATGCGTATACCATGAATCAGGATACTGTTTTTCTGCACCTGACAGCAACGCGTCCACGGGTGACGGGCGATCTAACGTACCAACTTCACGAAAAGGACGCGAATCGTGGTAGTATTCAGGGAAAAATGAAGGGGGATACGCTTTTGGCCGAATATACCTTTAATTCCGAGGGTCGCTCTTCTGTACGCGAAGTGGTTTTCATCAAAAAAGGGGATACGTTGGTAGAAGGATTTGGCCCAGTCCATGATAAAGAAGGTAAGGTAGTTTTTCAAAATCATAAGGACATTACCTTTACGAATGGCCTTACGCTGAAAAAAGTCAATTGCGTGAAATAAGCTTTTAGTGGGATTTTATCATTTTCCAATTCAATTCGAGACAGTCCAGCAGGGCTGTCTTTTTTTCTATCCGCTCATTCGTTTCTTCTGTTAATTTTATGCGTTCATTAGTCAACGCTCATCCATGTCTAACCGCTTTACTACGCAGTGTACGCTTTTCGTGTCCCTGCTGACCACCTCTATTCTATACGGACAAGTTATTCCCATCGAAACGCAGCAAAATGCACTGGTACTCCAAACGGATGCCAGTAAGCGAGTAGGCATTAGCTATTTCGGTCCTCGGCTGCAGCAAACCGCTGAATATGGCTCAATTATTAAGGAGAGTCGCCAGCAGGACGAAAACGCGGGCATTTTCAACTCGGCGTATACACCCAGTGGTTCCTGGAGTTTGTGCGAGCCCGCTATTCGCATTACGCATGCCGATGGCAATACCTCGCTCGAATTACAGTATCAAAGCCACCAGACGCAAAAACAGGACGATAACGTAAGCCTGACGACGGTAATACTGAAAGATCCGGCGTACGCGGTTGAGGTTACGCTGTATTACAAAACCTACGCAAAGGAAAATGTAGTGGAGCAATGGAGTACGATTCGCAACCAGGAAAAAGGTACCATCACCCTGCACAAATACGCTTCGGCGAACTTGTACTTCGTGGGTAAGCAGTTTCACCTGACGCATTACCACGGGGGCTGGGCTCACGAAATGAATCCCGAAGAAACGCAGTTAAAAGCCGGTATTCTTTCGCTGGATTCCAAACTGGGTACGCGGGCAAACCTGTTTCAGCCGCCTACGTTTATGCTTTCTTTCGATAAACCCGCTTCGGAAGAAGAAGGCAAAGTACTGCTTGGAACGCTGGGCTGGTCGGGTAATTTCAAGATTGACTTTGAAACGGATACGTACAACAACCTTCGTCTGATTGCGGGCATCAATCCCCACGCGTCGGAGTATCCGCTAACGGCGGGGCAGGAGTTTAAAACGCCTTCGTTTATTTATACGTATTCAGATCACGGAAAGGGTGAGGCCAGCCGCAATCTGCACCGCTGGGCTCGCAAGTACCGGATTCTCGACGGAGAAGGCTCCCGGCTGACGCTGCTGAACAACTGGGAAGCGACGTATTTCGATTTCAACGAGCAGAAACTAACGGGCTTATTTGCGGACGGTAAGAAACTTGGTGTCGATTTATTCCTGCTTGACGATGGCTGGTTCGCCAACAAGTATCCCCGAAATGGTGACAATGCGGGTTTAGGTGATTGGAAAGAAAACGCCAAGAAATTGCCGCATGGAATCGGTTACCTGGTTAAAGAAGCCCAGAAAGCGGGGGTAAAGTTCGGAATTTGGGTAGAGCCGGAAATGGTGAATCCCAAGAGTGAGTTATACGAGAAACACCCGGAGTGGGTGATTAAACAGCCCGCTCGTCCGGAACATTATTTCCGTAATCAGTTAGTACTGGACTTGTCGAATCCGAAAGTACAGGACTTTGTTTTTGGCATCCTGGATGATCTGTTTACGAAAAATCCGGATCTGGCGTTCATCAAGTGGGACTGTAATGCGGTAATCTATAACGCTCATTCAGAGTATCTGAAAAGTACCAAACAGGCCGAGTCGAAGCTGTACGTGGATTACGTACTGGGACTTTACAAAGTACTCGAACGCGTACGGGCCAAGTACCCGAAAGTGCCAATGATGCTCTGCTCGGGGGGCGGTGGCCGCGTGGATTACGAAGCCCTGAAATACTTCACCGAATTCTGGCCAAGTGATAATACCGATCCGCTGGAACGCATCTTCATGCAGTGGGAATACTCGTATTTCTATCCGACGATCGCTCACTGCGACCACGTCACCGACTGGGGCAAACAACCCCTCAAGTACCGTACGGATGTGGCCATGATGGGTAAAATGGGATATGATATCGTAGTAAGCAAGCTCGACGAAAAAGATCTGCAATTCAGCCAGCAGTCCGTAGCAATGTACCGCTCCATCAGCGATGTGGTCTGGCACGGCGACCTGTACCGGATGGTAAATCCTCGCGAAAATGACTTTGCTTCGCTCATGTTCGTGAATGGAGACAAGAGTCGTTCGGTGTGGTTCAACTACATGGTAAGTAGTCGATTTGGAGCGGGTTCTGGGCGGGCAGTACCCTTAAAAGGGCTTGATCCGAAGAAGAAGTACGCCTTGAAAGAGATCAACTTATACCCCGGCACGCAATCAAAAATTACGAAAGAGGCGGTTTATACGGGCGATTTCCTAATGACAGCAGGCTTTAATCCTGCCGTGAACCTGAATCGGACCAGCGTGATTATTGAGCTGACGGAGGTGAAATAAGTCTTGGAATGACAGATAAAAGAGGCTAGCTCCGAAGAGGTAGCCTCTTTTTTATGAGGGTATGTTCCCCCGCATTTCATACGGGGTTAATCACATGGAACCCCTCCGGGGTTTGGCTTTTGTGGTAAAATAAGTAACGGGTGCAGGTTTTGTACCCATCTTCGGGCAGTTTCCAACTGCCGTGTTCTGCTTATCAGTTAAAAGTTGAAGGCAGGTAAGAACCTGCCGGATTGTAGGTGCAGGTTTCTAAACCTGTACCAGTGAGTGAGATTGTTTTCGAATTAATATCTGATAATCATAATATTAAAGCTATAATTTGGATTCCCTGTAAATATTTTTCTGATCCCGTAAACTATTTCACAACTATTTTAATTTACATGTATATACATATATGTTTGTACGGATATTGCAAAAGCCGTGGAAACTATACTTGAATCGAATTGTCTTTAACAAAATATTTTTATGAGTCTCATCAATGATTTAGAGTGGCGTTACGCTACCAAAAAAATGAACGGCGTACCCGTTCCTCAGGAAAAGGTTGACATTATTCTGGAAGCGGCCCGTCTGGCTCCGACGTCTTCGGGTTTGCAGCCCTTTGAAATACTGGTCATCACGAACCAGGCATTGAAAGAACAAATCCTTCCGATTGCCAATAACCAAAGCCAGATTGTGGATGCTTCACACGTACTGGTTTTTGCGGCCTGGGATGACCTGGATGCTCAACGCATCAATGACATGTTTCTGCATACAACTCGCGAACGCGGTTTACCCGACGATCGGATGGACAGCTACAAAAACATGTTATTAGCCATGTACGGAGCCAAAACTGCCGAAGAGAACTTCCAGGCTACTGCCCGTCAGGCGTATATCGCTTTTGGTATTGCCATCGCTGCCGCCGCTGAGCAACGCGTAGATGCGACACCGATGGAAGGCTTCAACGCCGCTGCGTTGGATGAGTTACTGAATCTGAAAGAAAAAGGCTTACGCAGTGTAACCTTACTGCCCCTGGGCTACCGCGACGAATCAGGCGACTGGCTGGCTCCAATGAAGAAAGTACGGAAGCCAAAAGATCAGTTTATTACGGAACTGAATTAGTCTATGGCTGATAGTTGTTAGTTTCTAATACACAATTACGAAAGTCAATGAACAACTAGCAACGAATAACCAACAACCAATAAAAAAGAGAGGCGTTTCCAGATTCTGGAAACGCCTCTCTTTTTTTAACTAAAGAAGTCCTTCATTTTTTCGAAGAACGATTTATCATTTTTCGTTGGACGGGGCTGGAAGTTCGGCGAGGTCCGCAGTCGTTCCAGTATGCCTCGTTCTTCCGCGGAGAGTACGCGGGGCGTCCAGACGTTTACGTAAATCAACTGGTCACCCCGGCCGTAGCTGTTCAGCTGGGGAATACCCTTGCCCTTCATCCGTAAGATCTTACCGCTTTGCGTACCGGGTTCCAGCGTAATTTTGGCCCGGCCTTCAATCGTTGGTACTTCCAGAGAGGTACCCAGTGCCGCGTCTACAAAGTTGACGTATAACTCATGCACAACGTTGTTTCCATCACGTTTCAGGTCGGCATTTTCTTCTTCCTCTACTACAATGAGCAGATCGCCGGGAATACCACCCCGGGGCGGCACGTTACCCTTGCCGCCCATCGACAGTTGCATGCCTTCCGCTACGCCTGCCGGAATCTTGATCGAGATTACCTCTTCGGCTAGCGTACGGCCTTCGCCCATACACACGTCGCACTTGGAATCTACAATCTTTCCTTCTCCGTTACAGGTCGAACAGGTACTGGCCGTCACCATCTGGCCCAGCATGGTTTGCTGGACGCGGCGAACCTGACCCTGACCGTTACAGGTCGGACAGGTACGCAACGATGTACCGTTTTTCGAACCGTTACCACCGCAGGCATTACAGCTGACGTGGCGTTTTACTTTGATTTTTTTCTCAACGCCGTTGGCTACTTCCTGTAAATCAAGTTTGAGCTTGATACGTAAGTCAGAGCCTTTCCGAACGCGTTGTTGCTGACGGCCACCGCCCCCAAAGCCACCACCGAAGAAGCTGCCAAAGGGACTGCCTTCACCAAAAATATCGCCGAATTGAGAGAAAATATCCTCGGCATTTTGCGGACCCGAGTACCCGCCACCCATACCCGCGTGACCGAACTGGTCGTACCGGGCTTTTTTGTTGGGATCAGAAAGTACTTCGTAGGCTTCTGCCGCCTCTTTGAATTTATCTTCCGCTTCCGGATTGTCGGGATTTTTATCGGGGTGATACTTAATCGCCAGTTTCCGGTATGCTTTCTTAATCTCCTCTTCGGTCGAAGACTTGGAGACGCCTAATATTTCGTAATAGTCACGCTTTTGTGCCATCTTTTTTCAATCAAGAAATGAGCGAATGAGGAAGAGAATGAAGTGGGGAAGAATCGATCATTCGCTCATTCGAACTATGATTATACCCCGACCACAACCTTCGCAAAGCGAATCACTTTGTCGCCCAGGTAATATCCTTTTTCTACCTCATCAATTACTTTTCCTTTCAGGTCTTCCGAAGGAGCGGGGAACTGGGTGATGCTTTCGTGCAGATCGGGATCGAAGGCCTGACCTTTCGATTCCATCGGCTTCAATCCTTTACCGGCTACGGCTTTGGTCAGTTTATTGAAGATCAGCTCAATGCCTTGGGTATCCACTTTACCATCTTCACCGTAGGTGGCCTGGGCCCGCTCAATATCGTCCAGTACGGGTAAAATGGCTTTGATTACATTCTCGGAAGCCGTTTTTACCAGTTCGTCTTTTTCCCGCAGCGTACGCTTACGGAAATTGTCGAATTCAGCGACCAGGCGAATGTATTTATCTTTTAGCTCTGCATTCTCAGACTGTAGTTTCTGCTCTGCAGACGGCTGATCCGTCGTTTCAGCTGCTGATTCATTGGTCTCAGCAACGTTGTCAGCCTGGGGAGTTTGTTCGTTCTCTTCGGGTTGCGTAAATTCCGGATTCGTCATGTCTTATGTACTTTTTTACCAGTAAAGTTTCGCAAAATTAGCTTGCCAATGCGGTTTTCGCTGACAGAATGACATTTTACTTTAGAAAGTCAGAAAAGTAAACCGACAAAACGGAAAACTTACGTCGTAAGACGTTCTGTAGATCAGTAGGCTAGAAGCGGTAAACTGAAAAGACACATCGCTGGAATGAATTAAGCCCATCAGCAGTTTACAGGGAAGAACGTACTTTTGCAGGAGCAAGTAAAGGCTTCATCACTTTCTATGACCGTTTCCGACATCATCCAGCAACAAAATGCGTTGCGTATCAAAGAAATCGCCCGGGATCTGGGCTTCGATTTCTGCGGGATCTCGCGGGCGGATTTTCTGGAAGAGGAAGCCCCCCGCCTGGAAAAATGGCTGCGGCTGGGCCGTCACGGGAAAATGCAGTACATGGAAAACCACTTCGACAAACGGCTGGATCCCCGCCTGCTGGTCGAGGGAGCTAAATCGGTCGTATCGCTGCTGTACAATTATTATCCCGAAGAAACCTTACCCGAAGGCGACGAAGATCTGAAGATCGCCAAGTACGCGTACGGCGTCGATTACCACTTTGTCATCAAAGATAAACTCAAGGATTTTTTAAGCCGGATTCAGGAAGAAATCGGGGCAGTAGACGGACGTTGCTTTGTCGATTCGGCTCCTGTCATGGAAAAAGCCTGGGCCAAACAGGCGGGTTTGGGCTGGATCGGTAAAAATAGTAACCTGATTACCCGCAAGAGCGGTAGTTTCTTTTTTATCGCCGAACTCATCATTGATCTCGACTTGCAACCCGACGGCCCCATGGCGGATTACTGCGGAACCTGTACCCGTTGCATCGATGCCTGTCCTACGGATGCTATCTCCGAACCCTATGGCGTAGACGGTAGCCGTTGCATCAGTTACCTGACGATTGAATTAAAGGAATCCATTCCTGAATCATTTAAAGGACACACAAAAAACTGGGTGTTCGGCTGTGACATTTGTCAGGACGTTTGCCCCTGGAATCGTTTTTCCCAACCCCACCGGGAATCCGCTTTTCACTTACCCGACGAACTCAAAACTTTCCAAGCCCGTGATTGGCAGGAACTTACCGAAGAGACCTTCCGCCGCGTATTTAAAAAATCACCTCTGAAGCGTGCTAAATACGAAGGGCTTCAGCGAAATGTACTATTTGTGACAGAGTGAAAAATATTGAACTGTAGAAAACTTTCTGCACATTTTCCTACGTAGATATGCAGGAACGCTATTTTTCACTTACGGTTCACATTTTTTACTCTCACTTCAATCATGAAAAAGTACATTTTTGCTGCTTTCCTGGCAATGGCTATGATCCAGGGAGTTCAGGCACAGGATAATTTGTCCTGGGGCCTTATGGGTGGTGTCTCAATCGCCAAGTTTGGCGGCGGTGGAGCAGGTAACGCCAATTTTAAAACCGGCGGGACGGGCGGCCTATTCATCAACTACAGCATCAACGAACGCTTTGGTGTAGGCGGACAGGCTCTGTATACGCAACTGGGCAGCAAGTTTGGTGGTCTGCCTACGGAAGTACGCTTGAATTACCTGCAAATTCCGATTCTGGCTACCTTCTACCTGAACGATCGGGGAGCAGCCTTCCGTCCTAAAATTTTCGCAGGTCCTTACGTTGGATTTCTTCTGGGAGCCCGTAATGAAAATGGAGACAACATCAATGCAAACAAGGATCGTTATACGGCGGCTGATGCCGGTCTGCACCTGGGAGCAGGCTTTAATTACCGTCTGAGCGACCGCGTATGGCTTAACTTCGACGCTCGCTACGGCCTGGGTTTGGTAAATGTAGCCAAGCCCGTATATGGCAGCGGCGACATCAACAACCGGAACATTGGTATCAACCTGGGGGTAAGTTTTCCCCTGGGCCGCTACCAGCCCAGTACGGGTCGGTTTACGTCCTCCCGTCGATAAGCCTGACAAACATATAGGCAAAAGAGACGCTCTGCACAAGAGCGTCTCTTTTCGTTTGTAAAGGGGCTGGTCCGCTTTTATTGAAGGTCCAGCATAGGTATCTAAACCTCTGCAAACTATGTTTATTGTCGATCAGCCTACACTGGCCGTATTTTTCTGTTTGATTACAATGCTTTGTTGGGGTTCCTGGAGTAACGGGCAAAAGATTGTCACGCAATCGGCCCCCTTACAGGTATTCTACCGGGATTATGTATACGGAATTGTACTTCTATCGCTGATTCTGGCTTTTACCCTGGGGAGTTTCGGTGAAGAAGGTCGGCCCTTTCTGGAAGACATTCAGCAGGCAACGCTTCAAAATCTGGCTCTGGCTTTGGCGGGTGGAATTCTGTTTAATATTGGCAATACGCTGTTAACGGTCGGAATCAATCTCTCCGGAATCGCCATTGCCATGCCCGTCGGTACGGGGCTTTCGATGGCTCTGGGTATTATCGTCAACTACATTGCCAAACCTGATGGGGATTTGACCTTATTGGCCATCGGCGGCGGCCTGGTACTGGTTTCCATCGGCATGTGTGCCCTGGCGTATCTGGCCCGGGAAGAAGATAGCGAGGAAAAATCCGACAATAAAGGAATTTGGGTAGCTCTGGCGGGTGGACTGGTTTCGGGTTTTTTCTTTCTGGTGATTACCAGTCGATCATCGAAGAACTATCCTTTCCGCAGAAAGATAAACTGACGCCGTACACGGGTCTCGTACTCTTTGCGTTCGGCATTTTGCTGAGTAATCCGGTATTGGAACGCATCCTCGAACGACTCAAACTCACGGGCGATGATAACGAGACGCCTTACAAAGAGGTACCTCGTCGGGGGCACCTGCTGGGGCTGGCGAGTGGCCTGTTGTGGTGCGTAGGGATGATTACCCTTTTACTAGGTTCGCAGGAAGCGGGTGATGCCATTTCGTACGGCCTTAGCCAGGGAGCAACCGTAGTTTCCGTACTGTGGGGTTTATTCGCCTGGAAAGAATTTAAGGATGCTCCCGCCAAAGCGAATCGATACCTCTGGCTGATGGGAGCATCTTATGTCGTGGGACTAGCCCTCATTATTATGGCTCGCAGCTCATAGCTTGAGGGTTTGTAAGCGAGCGTACATTTCCAGCATGGCCGCCTGGTCAATCAACGTTTTCCAGGGCTTTTTACCGATCAGATCGTTTGCGTCTTTTTCTTCTTTCCAGATTCGTTCCGCATCCTGTTTGAAGAGTTTCAGGTATTGAGGGTCCGCATCAACCTGATACAATTCAATATACCCCCGTAGCAAGACTACATTAAACCAGTAGTGATCCGGAAATTTCTGTTTCCGGAAAAAATGCTGGCGAGCGGCCTTGGCTACCCGTTGAGCTTCCTGCAGGTATTTCTTCTCTTTGGTAAGTTCATACAGCAGTACACTCGACTGGAGCATAGTACCCGTATTGTAGGTGTATATCGCGGAATCGATCTTCATACTGGGCAATTTTACCGCGTCGTAGTATACACCCGAAGGAGCCTGTAAATGCGTATTCGTCCAGCGGTACAGATCCAGAGCTGTATCGAGGTACTTCCGATCTTTTTTGATTTTGTAGAGTTGCAGGGCAATCAGGACGCCCGGTCCGTTGGAGCAGGTGTTTTTGGTCGTTTTATCGTCTTCTTTCCAGTAGATACCGCCGCCACCGGCCTGATCGTAGCCCGTCATCATAAAGCGATAAATCAACTCGGCCGTATCGAGATAGGATTTCTGTTTGGTTCGCTGATACGCATCCAGACAGGCAATGGCAATCCATTGATTATCATCGAAAAACCGCGTATCGATCTTCTCCTTGGTCACGTAAGCCTGGTACCCCGGTGCGGGCGGATTTTCGTTGTAATACTGCTGGATCGTTTTCAGGACTGGACCGAGGTAGGACTGTTTCGGCTCCAGTACTTCCATTTCATTGGCGGCCTGAACCAGAGCACATAAGGGCCACAGGTACGAATGCGGCTTTTCATTATGAGCCGCGTCGTTGGTCTCCTTGTATAAACCCGAAGCTGGGTCGTAGAAGACGGTTTGAATGTTTTCCTGAATGCGGTGCAGACGTTCGGTCTGGGCCTGGAGAGCACCAGCCAGCGATAGCAGGCCGGCCAGCGTGAAGACTATTTTTTTCATACCTAGGTTTAAAGGGTTTCCTTCTGTATGAGATAGTGACGACAGGAACCGAATAACTCTGCTTCGGTGAAGAAAACTTAGAAGCTTGCCAGTTTCTCGCTTTCCAGATTCAGAAATTCCTGGAAACGTTCCTGGATGTTTTGATAAATTCCTACCCAGCGTTTGCCTTCTTCGGTCAGCACCGCCCCGCCGCCGCGTTCGCCGCCCGCTTGCGTACTCACCAGTGGATTAGGAGCCTGCTTGTTGACAGACTGAATCAGATCCCAGGCTCGTTTGTACGACATCCCCAGGGCTTTGGCTGAGGCCGAAATGGAGCCCGTTCGTTCGATTTGTTCCAGTAAATGCAACTTGCCAATGCCGATAAAACGGTCTTCGCCTTCAATCCAGATGCGGCCGTTTAGTTTGAATGCCATGGTGAATAAAGAGTCTAAGTGTTGGTGATGCCAGAACGAAAGTACTGCTTGACGAAGCTACGGTTTTGTAAAAATGAAACTTCCCGAACGTTTGTGAGCATCCGGGAAGTTTTTAAAATTCAAAGCCAGGCCGATTCTACACGGGTACGGCCGGCGTGGCCAGTTTTCGTTGCACCATCTGATTGACGAAGTACATCATCACAATGGCCAGCATGGAACCGGCAATGACCACGTAGCTCAGTCGGTCGTAATGCTCGATGTAGCCCGAGGGCGTTTCCGAGACAATGAATCCGGCGGCAGCGGCGGCCAATCCACCAGCCATTTGCTGAACTGATGCGTTGATACTCATAAATGCTCCGCGGTCCTGCGGTTTGGGAATGGCCGTCATCAGAGCTGAGGAAGAAATGATACGGGACGTGATGCCCATGAAAAGAAAGACGTTGATAACAATGACAATCCAGATCGGGGTAGGGCCCAGGTTTCCGTAAATCCCCGTCATGATCATTGACAGAATCGATCCCATTACAAACAGACGATACTTGCCAATTACATCGCTGTACTTCCCAAGAAGCGGCCCGGCAATCATTGAGCTGATCCCCGTTACGATGTAGACCATCGGAAGTTTATCAAACGGAATTTTCAGGTTATGTACACTGAACGCACTGCCAAAGGGCATTAGCATGTAGCCACCCATCGCCAGCAAGGTCGTCGTAGCAAAAGCCAGCAGGTAGTTGGACTGCGAAAGCGTTTGGCCCAGGTGCTTGAAGGCATTGTGCTCCGTATTGAGTCCCAGGTGTTTGTCGATGGGTTTGAGGTACACCAGAATCAGAATACCAATGACGATACAGAAAAGTACAATCATCGTAAAGGGCGAATGCCAGCCAAATTCATTGGCTAGGTACAGGCCAATGGGGATGCCCAGTACCTGACTGGTGGCAAAGGCCATCTGTACAAAACCCATCACGCGACCCCGTACCTCAAGGGCAAACAAATCGGTAATGATAGCCGAGCAAATCGAACCGATCACGCCGCCGAACAAACCCGTAAAAATGCGGGCAAAGAGCAGAAAGTGATAATCTGTCGCGATGCTGCACAAAAAGGTACCAAGCGTAAAACCCGTATAGAAAAACAGAAGCAGTTTTTTTCGGTCAAAATTGTCGGCGAAGCCCGCCGCCAGTAATCCCGAAGCTCCGGCACTGAACGCGTATGCCGATACCACCCAGCCAAACTGTACGGGGGTGATGTGTAAGGTCGGCATCAGGATGGCTCCGAGCGGCGAAAGAACCATGAAATCCAGAATAATGGTAAACTGTAAAATGGCCAGTACGGCGATGACGAAGCTTCGTAGCGGGTAAAACGTGCGGAAGATGCCATGAATTGAGTTAGGAAGAGAAAAAGGATAATGGTTTGCAGGAGTAGTTCTACGCGAACGACACCCGCATAACCCTACGGTTTAAGTGCTTTTAAAACTAATTCCAGAGCCTGTAGAAGAACCGGCTCCGTGAGCTGAAACGCCGGGCGGTTAGGGAAGCTACGACCCTGAACATGAAATTTTACCAGTTGATACAAGGGTGAAAAAGCTACTGACCAGTAGACTTCGAATGGGAGACTCACCAGTTCATTGCGGGCAATATTGTTTCGTACAAACAGGCCCAGCGTTTGATGGAATTCCGATCCTACTAATTCGCTGGCCCGCTGGTGGTAGGGCGAATGACGAATTTGTTCCATAAACAGCGAGGCTATCGGGTTTTCCAGACAAAAGCGGGCCCGGTTCAGCCATTGAATCTGCAATCCTTCCGCAAAGGACATGTCGGGATCGAAGTTCTTCAGCGTAGCGATCATCATGCGGCGGTTTTCTTCCACGCTCAGCTGGACAATCAGATCATCCCGATCCTGAAAGTAAATGTACAGCGTGGCTGGGGAGACATTAGCCGCTTTGGCCAGCCGTTGCATACTTAAGCCATCCAGACCGCTTTCTACAATCATGGTAATGGCCTTTTCCCGAATGGCCTGTTCTTTGGTTTCGTCTTTATACCTCATTTCATTCGCAAATAAATGAACGTTTGTTTATTTATGCAAGCGTAGACTAATCGTTTTGTCTAAACTAGGGTCGGATGAGGTGGGCTTGCCGCACTAGTGGGCGGAATTTCTATACCTGATAACGACTCAGCGGATACGTATTTTCAAACGATTGGAGCTTCATGGAAACATTGTATTTTAAATGATATGCTGTTTTTAAGTGAGTTATGTAAATGAAGTTTCCATTTCTGGCTAAACGTTTGAAGAATTTTGGCTCACTTGAGGTATGGCTTTTTCAACCAAGAGGGCACAACCCAACGTAAAAAATTAAAAACATGGAACAGAAGCTGCAAGGTAAGAAAGTAGCGATCCTGGTAACGGATGGCTTCGAGCAAGTAGAATTAACGGAACCCCAACAAGCACTGATTGATGCCGGGGCTGAAACGAAAATCATTTCTCCGAAAGACAAAGAAGTGAAAGGATGGGATCATACCGATTGGGGCGATACGTTTAACGTAGATGTACCGCTGTCGGAAGCTAACCCCGAAGATTACGATGCCCTGTTATTACCCGGTGGGGTCATGAATCCGGACTCACTGCGGATGGAAACGGATGCGGTAGCATTTGTCGAACACTTCTTTGAAAGTGGTAAACCCGTAGCTGCTATTTGTCACGCTCCGATTATGCTGATTGAAGCAGACGTAGTAGAAGGCCGGAAGCTGACTTCCTATCCCTCCTTGAAAACGGACCTGATCAACGCTGGTGCCGAATGGGTAGACGAAGAAGTAGTGACGGACAATGGTCTGGTAACCAGCCGTAAACCCGATGACATTCCTGCATTCAATGCAAAAATGATTGAAGAAATCGCGGAAGGTCAACATACACCAGCGTAAATAGACGGTAAGGGATCATATCTCTAAAAATTAAAACATTTACGTTCATTGTGTTTTACACAAAACGTAGATGGAATAGTATTTTTGACATGAATCATAGTAGTAAGAGGTGTGTAACGATCAAATTCGTTCGGATCTCATTAACCTGAAAAAACTATGGAAAATCAACAAAATCAATCTGGTCAGCAACAAGGTTCTGACGAGAATCAAATGAATCGTAACCAAAATCAGGGCAATCAGCAAGCCCAGCAGGCGGGTCAAAACCAGTCACAGCAGGGAGCTGAACCCAATCGGGGCAGTGGCAATCAAAGTGGCCGTGGTGCCGGTAATGGTGGCGTTGGCACGGGTGAGTACGAAGGTGAAGACCAAAATAACGAAACCCCGCAACGCGATTCCTACACGCAGTCAGAACGCACAAGCCGGTTATAGGGCTTAGGCAATAGACAATAAAAAAGGCCTCAGATTCACAAATCTGAGGCCTTTTTTCATTATGCTGATTTCGGGCGAAAGGCTTTCATTACCGTTTCATTCGTTTGCAGAAACGGGCCACCTATCAAATCAATGCAATACGGAATGGCGGGAAATACCGCATCCAGACATTGCCGAATGGCCGAGGGCTTGCCGGGCAAATTAACGATCAGACACGCCCCACGAATACCCGCCGTTTGCCGGGAAAGGATAGCCGTCGGCACGTATTCCAGACTCACTTTCCGCATCAGTTCCCCAAAACCGGGCATCATTTTCTGACAAACGGCTTCGGTAGCTTCCGGCGTTACGTCGCGGGGAGCGGGACCCGTACCCCCCGAGGTAACCACCAGGCAGCAGCCTTCCTGATCCGCCAGTTCGATGAGCGTCTGGGAAATAAGCTCCTGTTCATCGGGAATGACTCGGTATACGGGTTCCCATTCATTGACCAGATACTCCGTCAGCGTCGAGAGAATAGCTTTCCCCGGAATGTCTTCGTAAATACCCGCACTGGCCCGGTCCGAAACATTAATGATTCCTATTTTAATCGGCTTCATACCTTCAGTACGTTAGGAGATGGTACCACCGTTCCATACGGGTTGGCCCGGACGGATAAACTGTAATTTACCATCCCGGTCTTCTGCCATCAGAATCATCCCCTGCGATTCAATGCCCATCATCTTACGCGGAGCCAGGTTCGCCAGCAGCGACACCTGCTGACCAACGATGGCCTCGGGTGAAAAATGTTCGGCAATGCCACTCACAACCGTTCGTGTATCCAGTCCCGTATCCAGCGTGAGTTTCAGTAATTTTTTGGATTTGGGGACGGCTTCAGCGGCTGTAATCGTAGCCACGCGAATATCGAGTTTGGCGAAGTCGTCGTAAGTAACCGGTTCTTTCGCGGGAGCGGGCGTTTTTGAGGCCAGTTCGTTCATTTTCTTCGTATTCAATAATTTCTGAACCTGAGCTTCAATCACAGCATCTTCGATTTTTTCGAACAGAAGACCCGTATTTTCAATGACATGTCCCTCAGCCAGCAAGTTTAGCTGACCCGCTTTGGACCAATCCGCCTCGGTGAAATGTAGCGTAGTCCGCAGTTTTTCCGCCGTGAAGGGCAGGAAGGGTTCCGCCAGAATCGCCAGGGTAGCCGTCAATTGCAGGCTCAGGTTTAAAATCGTAGCGGCCCGTTGAGGGTTTTCTTTCAGTACTTTCCAGGGCTCAGTTGCCGCTAAATACTGATTGCCCAATCGGGCTACTTCCATAAACAGACTCAGACCTTCGCGGAGGCGGAAGTTTTCCAGCGAATCGGCGATGCGGGCGGGGTACTGAGCCAGATCGTCCAGCATTTTCTGATCCACTTCGGTCAGCTCGCCCCGAGCGGGTACGGCCGGTCCGAAGTTCTTTTCTGTGAGTACCAGGGCACGGTTCACAAAGTTACCCAGGATTCCTACCAGCTCGGAGTTGTTCCGGGTCTGGTAATCTTTCCAGGTAAACTCTGAATCTTTCGTTTCGGGAGCATTGGCAATCAGTACATAGCGAAGTACATCCTGCTTGCCGGGCATATCTTCCAGGTACTCGTGCAGCCAGACGGCCCAATTCCGGGAGGTCGAGATTTTATCACCTTCCAGGTTCATGAACTCATTGGCCGGTACATTATCCGCACCAGGAATAAACCGTCCATCGGCCATCAGCATCGCTGGGAAAATCAGGCAATGGAAGACAATGTTATCTTTTCCAATGAAATGAACCAGTCGCGTATCGTCGGCTTTCCACCATTTTTCCCAATCATCCCCTTTCAGTTCTTTCGTAAAGGTGATGTAACCAATGGGAGCATCAAACCAGACGTACATCACTTTGCCTTCGGCATCGGGTAAGGGTACCTTGATGCCCCAGTCCAGATCCCGCGTCATCGCTCGGGGCTTCAGACCTTCGTTGAGCCAGGAGCGTACCTGTCCAGCTACGTTGGTTTTCCATTCGGGGTGACTGGCCACGTAGGCTTCCAATTCGGGCTGCATGGCGTCGAGGGGAAGGTTCCAGTTCTTGGTCGCTTTCAGAATCGGCGTTTCACCCGACAGCATCGAGCGGGGATTGATCAGTTCCCGAGGACTCAGCGTACTGCCACAACGTTCGCACTGGTCACCGTAGGCGTTTTCGTTGCCGCATACGGGGCAGGTTCCTACGATGTAGCGATCGGCCAGAAACTGACCCGCTTTTTCATCGTAGTACTGCTCGGTAACTTCCTCCACAAATTTGCCCTGGTTGTACAGTTGTAGGAAAATATCCTGCGACATTTCGTGGTGTACCGGCTTGGAGGTACGGGAATAAATGTCAAAGTTGATCCCGAAATCCGCGAACGATTTACTGATCTGGGTGTAATACTTATCAACAACTTCCTGAGGCGTAATTCCTTCTTTCTGGGCCCGAATCGTGATGGGGACGCCGTGTTCGTCGGTGCCCGAAATAAAGGCTACCTCCTGGCCTTTGGCTCGCAGGTAGCGTACATATACGTCAGCCGGCACGTAGCATCCCGCCAGGTGCCCGATGTGAATGGGACCATTGGCGTAGATGAGAGCCGCGGTGACGGTGGTTCGATTAAATTTCTTCTCAGACATGAAAAAAGGGTCATTAGAGCCGCAAAAGTAAACATTTTTAAAGGACTCCGTTCAGCGAATAGATACGAGCCACGAAGTTCAGCAATTCCCAAAAATGCGTACTTTTGACTCATCAGTACGGAAGGGCGGTCAAATACCGAACCAATTTCCGCTGACCGGGCTCCGGCTCTTCTTGACAGTAGTATCGTTTCTGCTTAATCGAATGATTCTTCTCACCGGGGCTAATGGCCTGATTGGTAGTTTTATAGCTAAAAAATTTCTTGCGGAAGGGATTTCCGTACGGGCCATTCGCCGGGCTGGTAGTGACCTGTCGTTGGTACAGGACGTGGAATCAGAAATCGAGTGGGTGGAGGGTGATGTACTGGACGTATCTTCGCTCGAAATCGCCCTTCAGGGTTGTACGCAGGTCGTACACGCCGCGGCAATGGTATCCTTTTCGCCGAAAGAAAAAGCAAAATTATATCAGGTTAACGTGGAAGGTACGGCTAACGTCGTTAATGCCTGTCTGCACGCCGGAATTCAGAAACTGGCTTACATCAGTTCGGTGGCTGCCTTGGGCCGACCCGCTCAACAGAGTACGAATCCGGATCGGCCCACGGTCGTAAACGAAAACCAGAAATGGGAAGATTCGCCGCTGAACTCCCATTACGCCATCTCGAAATACCAGGCGGAACTGGAAGTATGGCGGGGAATTTCCGAAGGCCTACCGGCCGTCATCGTCAACCCCAGCGTGGTGATTGGCGAGGGCGACTGGCACCGGAGTAGTACCGCTCTGTTTAAGTACGTATACGATGAAAAGCCATTCTACACGAATGGTACGCTGAATTACGTCGATGTACTGGATGTAGCCGAAGCGATCTACCAGCTACTGCAAAGCGACATTCAGGATGAACGATTCATCGTAAATGGCGGCAAAACATCCTACAAACATTTTTTTGAATTAATTGCTCAGTACATGGGCAAGAATGCCCCCCGCTACGGCGTTACACCCTTGCTGGCCGAGGTAGCGTGGCGGTGGGAAGCCTTCAAAGCCGTGTTCACTCAGAAGCAACCGTTAGTAACCAAAGAGACGGCCCGTACTTCACAATTACACTTTTTCTACCCCAGTACCAAACTGGAACAAAGCCTGAATTTTCAATTTCATTCGCTGGAAGCGAGTGTTCAGCGGATTGCTGAGCAACTGCTGAAAGTACAGCAGGAACCAAAAACTGTTTAACGAAAGCTTTTTACTACGCTAAAAAAAATATTGTTTTGCCATTATTCCAGGCTAACAGATACAACCACTCATGAAGACGCTCTTACCCATTCTCACGCTTGTTGTGGCAAGCTTTACGGCTCAGGCTCAAAGTGAAGATGCCGCGATCAAGGAAACGCTCCAGAATTATATTGATGGCGGAGCCACCGGCGATACGGCCAGCCTGAACCGGGCATTCTACCCCACGGCAAACCTGCGTAGTCTGGCCAATGGCCGCGTCACGAGCACGCCCGTAAAGGAGTTTATTAGTCGTACACCCAAAAGTGGAGCCAACTGGACGGGTCGGATTGTATCCTACAGTTATTTGGGTACGGCGGGTTCGGCCGTACTGGAAATGCAGCTGGAGTCTTTTAAATTTGTTGACTTTTTGTCGCTGATGAAAATCGGAAACGACTGGAAAATCGTAAGTAGAGTTTTCACACGGGCTGAAAAAGATCAACCCATTACTTCAGTGGGAGGAGGAAAAACTGCCGTTGCTCAGAAAAAGACTGTAGCGAAGCCCAAGCCGAAATCGGACGATGGCTGGGAATGAGAAACCGAACCTCCTAATTACTACCGATGAACATTTTTTCGTACCTGAAAGACTATCTCTCCGCCGATCTGGTGGAGGCTATGGCTTCCCATATTAATGAAGATGCCGGAAAAACCCGGCAGGCAGCGGAGGTAACGGCTTTGTCCGTAGTAGCTGCTTTTTTGAAAAGGTCATCGACCGAGAGTGGGGCAAAGGCCATGTACAAAGCCATTGAGCGGGAAAACCTCTATGGCAATCACTTAGGACCCCTGTCTGCTCAATTTCGGGATCGGGATCAGGCTAGTCAGATTATCCAGAAAGGAAGTAATCTGTTCAGCCACTTATTGCCCGATAAACGGAGCATTCTTATCGCTATGATTGCCAGCCATGCCCGCATTCGTAGTTCCTCGGCAACCAGCGTGCTGGGTGCATTGTCGTACCTGACCCTGGATATTCTGGGCAAACAGGTAAAAGATCAAAATCTGGACCCGGTTGGACTGGCTATGATCCTGCGTACGCAGAAAGATTACCTGACCAAAGAGGCCGATCCCGAATTACTGGACAAAGTCGTAACGACGCTTTCCATTGAAGATATGGAACGCATTGGTTACGTAACGCCCACGGAAGAAGCCGAAGCCGAAGTTGTATCGCGTACCCGAAGTCGTCCCCAAACTGATAATCCTTACGCGGATCTGACCGAGAATCCCACCTTTCCCTGGAAGGCGATTGTAGGCGGGGTAGCTTTGCTGGCCGTACTCGGTGGCGGTTACTACGCCTGGCAACACTACGGTGACACGGTACAGTCGGCGGCCCTGCAGGATACGACGGCTACCGAAGAAGTGGCCTTGCCCACGGATTCGACGGCCCGATACCCGGATACAACGCAGGTCGCCACGACACCCAATGCAACGCCCGTCACGACGCCTGCCGGTGAATCATTAGCCGAAAAGCTGACGCAGCATTTGAACAACCCGCTTAGTAAAGCAGGGAAAACGTTTGTTTTTGAAGGCATCTCTTTTGATCCGCTAACGAACGAACTAACGCCCCAACCACGCCGGCGATGGATGGTTTGGTTGCACTAATGAAGAAGTATCCCAGTTTGCAGCTCAAGTTTACGGGCGTAACGCGGCAGGCTGCCAACAAGAAAAACGCATTCAAACAAGCCAATAGTATCAAGGCCTATCTTACCCGGGCGGGTGTTGACATTGTTCGGCTGGACGTCGGAAGTTTTCTGGCAGCGGATGCGGGCAGAGAAGATTTTGTCGTAGTGAAAATCGTACAACAGTAATAACAGATCGGTTAGTAAAGGTCCCGGTGAATCATCATCGGGACCTTTTTTATGCAACGACTGTCTTGTTACTCAGGCAGAACTTGTGAATGCCTTCCTGTTCGGTATAGTGAATCTGCAGACCATACTGATCGCAGATTTCTTTTACGATCGATAAACCCAGACCCACCGATTCCGAAGAAACCCCTTCTTTTTTAAAGCGGGAAAACAAATCCTTAGGGGCATTTTGCAGGGGATGCCCCGTATTGCTCAGGCACAAGGCAGAATCAGTGGCGTACAGCCAGATTTCTCCCTGTGGCACGTTATGGCGTAAGGCATTACTCACCAGATTGGTAATCAGGTTTTCGGCCAGTACGGGGGGCAGGTTAACCCAAAACGGAGCGTCTACATTCGTATGCAGCCGAATGCCCTTGTACTGAAACAGCTCTTCCATGTCCCGCAATCTCTCCAGTAGTTGATCACTGAGATTGATGGGTTGTTCATTGGCAAACTGTCGGTTTTCAATCCTGGCCAGTAATAGCAAGCCCTGATACAGTCGTGACATGCGTAGGGACGCTTCGTAAATGGTTTGAATCCAGCGGGTCTGGTTTTCCGTCAGATGCTCGGATTGAATCAATTCTTCTACTTTGGCCGTAATCAGGGCCAGGGGAGTTTGTAATTCGTGGGAAGCGTTTTCGGTGAATTCCTTCAAATGCAGATAATCGTGCAGAATCTGATCGGACATTTTCTGTAACACTTCATTGAGTTCCCTGAATTCGATGATGTCGGGCTGATCCAGCTGCAAGTGTTGTCCGCGTACTAAATCGAACTGCTTAATGCGGGATAACGTCTCGTAAAAGGGCTGCCAGATGCGTCCCGAGAGCCGATCCTGAAACCAGTACGTTCCCGCGAGTAACAGAGCCAGTACCGTGGCCATTGTGAACGTGATCGCCTCCATAAGCCGGTACGACTGAATCATCGATTTGCGAATGGCCACCCGATGCTCAACGCCTTTAATGGATTCGTAGAACGTCAGTTGCCGAAAGGGGACCAGCTTTTGCGTATACCGATCTTCAATCAGGGTATCCTTAAACGATTCCTTAAAGCCCGAGGGTACAGAGCCTAACTCTACTTCGATTTTGTTTTCGACGAAGTACGAGTTAGCCGTCCAGCCGTAATGCTGGATGTAGAGTTGGAAATCCCGTTTCTCCACCAGCAGCCGGTTTTCTACTTCATCGTAAATGAGCCACTTGATAATTCCGTAGAACGCCAGAGCCGTAGCCAGATACAGGATTACCGAAAAAAGTAGATAGATCCGGTTGGTTTTTTCGAGCAATCTCATGCCGTTCCAAATTTGTAGCCAATGCCGTAAATGGATCGAATATAATCGCCACTTCCTTTTTCGACGAGCTTACGACGTAGGTTTTTAATATGCGAGTACACCATGTCCAGCGAATCCGCGGAGTCGATGTGGTCGCCCCAGAGGTGCTCGGCAATGGAAGCTTTCGTAAGAGCTACGTCGATATTCGCCAGAAAGTAGAGTAACAGATCGTATTCTTTACGGGAAAGCACCGTTTCCTGCTGATTCACGAACACTTTACGAGCCTGAACCTGTACCAGAATTTCACGGTACTGAATTTCGTTGTGGCCGCCAAAATTTCGCCGCCGGATCAGGGATTTTACCCGGGCATTGAGTTCAGAAAGATGGAAGGGTTTGGTCAGATAATCATCTGAACCTACTTCCAGTCCTTTAATTCGATCTTCCAGAGCATTACGGGCCGAAATGATGATGATCCCCGTCGAGGCCGTTCGCTTTTTGAGCGTTTCGATGAGCTGCAGGCCATCGCCGCCGGGTAGCGTCAGGTCTACAATGACGCAGTCGTATTCATACAAATACATTTTTTCATCGGCTTCGGCGTAGGTTGCGGCCATTTCACAGCGGTATCCTTCCCGCGATAAATAAGCCGAAATACTTTCGGCCAGGCCCTGTTCATCTTCCACCACCAACATTTTCATAGCTTTTCTGTAAGGATTGACGGAGCGAAAATAGAAGGTCAATGTTGGAAATATCTGGGAAGATCCGTTAATAAAAAGGTTGAAAGGGATGGGACTGTTTGGGGGGGAGTAGTTAGGAAAACAGCGATGGATTACCCGTAGCGAATGCTACAGATGTAAACGTTGATAGGCTGAGCCTACCGGGCTGGTCGTTCCCCGCATTGCATACGGGGCTATTCAGATTGAACCCCTT
>NZ_NMPS01000182.1:0-16228 GCF_002261125.1 Siphonobacter sp. BAB-5385
TCTAAATCCGTCCAACTTTTGGGGGCTAGTCCAATTCTCCCGAGCCTTTTCTTTTACAGGGTGAGCTGTATCGCTTTTATTTTCCACCCGCCACTACTTCAATCATCGAATCCCATTGAAAATAAGTCTGGGCGGCTTGTTGTACGTCCTCGGGAGTTACCGCCCGAATGCGTTCGATATGGCGTTCGTAGTAATCGTCAGGTAATTGATTTAAAATTCGGATTTTATGCCGATCGGCGATTTCAAAAGCCGTATTCAGGGAACCCACGAATTGCCCGATCATGAAATTCTGAGCCGTTTGCAACTCTTCAAGCGGCACGGGTTCGGTTTGCAGCCGTACCAGCTCTTTCTGAATTTCATCAAGGGTTTGCTGGGTAAATTCTTTGTTGACGTCCGTACCGATCACCAGCTGACTCGCCTGAGCAAAGTGATTGAGTTGGGAATAAATGCCGTAGGTAAAGCCTTTTTCCTCCCGGATGTTTTTCATCAGTCGCGAACCAAAATAGCCACCAAAAATCTCGTTCGTGACCAACACCTTGTAGTAATCGGGATGTACTCGATTCACGCTCCGTTTGCCCACTCGCAGCGTCGATTGCATTTTTTCGGGCATATCCAGGAGCAGAGGTTTTTCGGGCGGAGTCGCCGGAAATTCGTAGGCTGGTCGGGGCTTCGCACCCTGAACGCTCTGCTGACCAAATACCTGATTGAGTAGCTGCACTTCCGTTTCGTCTACCTGACCAGCCACGAATACCCGAAAGGCTTGCCCCGCCAGGTGCGACTGGTAAAAGTTTACTAAATCCTCGCGGGAAAAGGCTTTCAGGTTTTCCTGGGTCTGATTTTTTCCGTACGGATGCCCTTTCCCAAACAAGGTTTCGCGGAAACCCCGCGAAGCCAGGAAAGACGTTTTTTCTTCGTTGACCTGTAAGGTCTGTAAGGCAATGGTCCGTTGTACTTCCAGCTCTTCGGCGGGAAAAGTGGCTTCCTGGATCAATTCCTGAATTCGGGGCAGCAGTACGGGCAGATGTTTGCGTAAGGCGTACAGCGTCACCGTCGAGCGGTCCGAAGAAGCCTGTAATTCCAGAAAGGAACCATACTGATCGAAGAATTCAGCTAGTTCGGCAGCCGTGTGTTGCTGGGTACCTTCATTGAGCATCCGCAGCGTAAAGGTCGAAACATTGGGTAAAAGCTCATCCCAGCCACCGGCTTCAAAAATCCACTCGATGCGTACGACGGGTTGCTGCCCAGCCGTTACGACGTATACAGGTATGCCGTTATCGAGTGTGTAGGTGACTACGGGAACAAACGAAACAATATCGGTAAGCTGAAAATCAGGAGCTTGGGTGCGGTTCAGTGTCATCATTCATCTACAATTGCATTCCCGGGAAGACATTACTGGCCGGGAAAACGGAGTTTTCATACGGGCAAACCGCCAAGGTACTAAAAACGGAACGGTACAAAACTACCGGAGTGGAAATAAAAAATGGCACTCCTTCGAATGCCATTTTCCTGCTGATACAAAGTTTGTATTAAAAATCGTCGCGGGGAGCTTCCTCGATGCGTTGTTTCTTATCAAAGAGGAAAGACAACGATACGCGGAGCGTGTTATTCAGCGGATTCTGCTGACCGCCGCCCTGGAACAGGTACGAAAAGTCGAGTCCTACTTTCTGATATCGTACCCCAAAACCAGCGGAAATGAAACTACGATTGCCTTTGTTCGGGTTTTCGTAGAAGTAACCCAGACGAGCCGACAGGATTTTATTCCAGTTGTATTCCAGACCCGTTGAAATCGTTACTTCCTGCAACTCTTCTTTTAAACCATTAGGAGCATCGGCGAATGAGCCAAAAACCCCTTCAAATAGGCCTTTCTGGTCAGGATCGGAACCTTTGATTATTTTTCCCGTCGCATCACGTTCGGGAGGCGTTGGAACCATGAGTTTATTCAGGTCGACCGTCAGCGTCAAAGAGTTTTTCTCGTCCAGACGATTGGTGATCGCCGTACCCACTTTCAGGTTGGTGGGAATGAAATAAGGCGTTTGGGCCGTACCACCGTAGTTGATTTTACCACCCAGGTTTTGAATCATGACCCCGTAGTTGGCGTACCATTTCTTCTCGGGGCTGTAGCCGTTGCTAAACAGGGAAATATCACCCGCTACGGTTTGTCCGGGACGCAAGGCAACGCCCGCTACTACCTGATCACCGGTCAGGTTAGAGTTAATATATTTCAGGTTCAGGCCCAGTGCCAGTTTATCCGACAGCTTAAGGGCGTATGAACCACCAATCGCGTATTCTTTGGAGTTGAAGTCGCCCGTAATGGTTCCTGATTCGTTAGTAAAGAGAATATCGCCGATGTTGAAATATTGAAGCGACAGACCAACGACCTGATTTTTGCCAATTTTCTTATAACCCGTCACATGCGTCAGCCACATATCGCCGATTACGTTACGTAGCCAGGGCGTATACGAAATACTGGCTCCGGCATCGTGTTCCGCATAGATGAGCTTTGAGGCATTCCAGTACGTACCGGCCGCTTCAGTGGGGCTGAGAGCCACGCCTGCATCTCCCAGAGCCGCCGAGCGGGCATCCGGAGCGATATTTACAAAAGGAACAGCCGGAAGAGGAACGCGGTCACCATTGACGCCTGTAATCCCACTACCATTTTGTGCCCATACGAACGAAGAGGAACCTACTAGAAAGGCAAGGGTAAAAAATCGGGTTTGAAGTCTTTTCATCCGAGATTGGGTTAAACGTTGAGGGTCTGTGTCCAGGCCATCCAAAACGGGGGATACGGGAGTAGTGCCTCTGCTGAGGCAGTTTAAAGTGAACATTCGTGGGATGTATTTAATCGCAAAACTAACAAAAGTCACTTGATGTGAGAAATCTTTCCGCTCCCACTTGCCGTGAGACCGGTAGTTAGGGACCGCACAAAAATACGATAAATGTACAAACCCGTATTTAATTCCGAATTTTCAAGCTGTAAATCTTCGTAAGGGGAAGGGGTACTATAGCTTTGGAAGGTCTGCTGGTGGAGCAAACGTCCGGTAAGATCATACAGATAGAAAGTAATTTCGGTGTCATCGTCCTGAAATTCATGTTCGAAGGTGAAACGTACGCGTTCCCGAAAAGGATTGGGCATTGCCCTAACGCTGCGAAGGTTTCTTTTCGTATAGGGCTGTACGGAAAATTGCAGGCTTTGTTGACTTTTCTTGCCAAAACCGTCAAAAGCCTGAACTTGAAGCTGATACAAACCTTGCGGTAAATTGCGGAACGGATAACGAATTTGGCCCGAACGGGCATCTGTAGCCGTAAAATAAGTATTTAAATTTAAGGTGAGTGTATCGTTAAGCGTAGCCAGCATCGGTTGGTTTTCGGTGTAGGAAAGGCCCGTATCATCCGATAAAAAGGCGAGTAGGGTAGGATTCGCATCGGTGGTACCACCACTTTGAAACTGCTCATCGTTCATGTACAAACGAAGAACAGGAGGCTCCTGATCGGTGACTGGCTGAAGGGCGATCCCGCCTACCCAGGGGCGGCCAATACCGAGGGCTGTGGCGGAGTTACTGTTGGCATATACGTGCACTACTCCGCGTCCGATGCCAGCGTTTAGGGAATGAGGAACTACAAAACGAGTGGAGAACGCTCCCGAGCGGATCGGAGCCGTGCCCCGGTATAATAAACTTTTGCGATCCTGATAGGTAAACTTGGGATTTTCATCGCCGAGCGTCTGGTACGAACGTGCCTGATCATACACTTCAATCCAGGCAGTTCCATCGAAGGGGACCGTACCACGAATGGTGACTTCCGCTCCGGCTCGCAACGTGTCCGGATACACGAGCTGAATGGAATCCTGCGGGTAAGCCAATCGCATGGATGGATCTCCGAGCAGAGAAAAATTCCGGTTGACCCGACCCGCCAGACTGTTGTTTTTGGTTTGTCGAAAGATGTCACCCAAGCGGGGCATCTGACCGTTAACGGGCTGAAAAGCGGCTTTCATGAACGCTTCACTGACCAGAGCGTTCGAGCTGGCAAACACGGGTCGGGTAGTAGTCAGCAAGGCAATGGCTCCGCCCTGGGCACTGAGTAGGGCTAGCTCGGCTCCTGAAACTACGCCGGGATTGTCGTATCGGCCAAACTCACAGGTCGCCGTTAACAGCAGGGGTAAGCGGTCATAATTACGCCAGCCCAGAATGTCCCGTAAACTCAGGATTTGTTCCTGCGTCCAGCCCGATACGCCGCCGTGACCGGCAAAGGCAATCATCAATCGGCCCTCGCGAACGGCATTGGCCAGGGCCGCCTGGGCCTGTGGACTTTTCTGATCCGTACCCGAACCCGTTTGCGGATAGGCATCGAGGTAAATTTTTTCGGAATGATAAGGGGTCGCCGCCGCCAGATTTACCAGCCGTTCGGCGTCTTGGGTATGAATATTGAAGTCACCATCATCCGCCACAAAAGACAGGCGGCTTTGCCAGGGGCCCCGGGTAGTAGCCCCTTCGTAATGAATCAGCTTGTCTACCATCTGACGGGCTTCGGTGAGGGTCTTGACGGGCAGGCGTCCAATGCCCACATCAAGCGTATGATCTCCGGCGTATGTTTCGGGCCATTCACCTTCGGTATTTTCCAGAAAAGCGAAGTAATCGTCCGAAGAGTAGCTGTAAATAGGATGCAGGGATTCACGACTTTCGTACGTAGGCACATAGGAACCCTGATTTTCCTGAAGAATGTTTTTATAATCGAAAGTGGCATCTCCGAACAGCAGAACGTATTGTAATGTACCGGGTTGCTGTTCAGCGAGTCTCTTAATGAAATCCCGTAATGCCGTCGGATCCTGCCGACCGGAAGAAAACTCATTGTACACTTCAGTCGTACTAACGACTAATGATGTCAACTGATCGTGTGATTGCCGGAACGCCGCCAGCCGTTCCGCTTCCGAACGGAAAGCTGGAGGGGTGATAATGAGCAGTTGAGGCGTATTCTGTTGCTGAAGGTTCTGATTACCCGTGGGTAGAATCGATGCTGGGGTAAGGGCTTGTTTGGGTAAAAACGCCACAAATTCGTGGATACGTCCCGCTGGGGTATAGCCAAACGTTCCGTTACGCAGGGTCATTTGCTGAATGTTTGATCCTGATACCTCCCAGATTTGCAGCGAAGCCGGTGCATTAGCCAAAGTCATTTGTACCTGCGGCAGGGTACGGCTGGCCAATGAGCGGAACCTAAACCCCTGGTCCAACCAGCTCAACGATCGTTGTACCTGCAAGCCCAGGTAATTCAAAGCTCCCTGAGCGGCGTTGTCGCCGTTGCGGTTGTAAGTAAGCGTGACGGCAAACGTTCCATCCATTGGTAAAGTCGGTACAGTTCCCGGAAAAGTGGTTGCTACCTCCGTGCCTTTGAAATCGTAGCGATCATACGAGGTGGCCGGTATGGTTTGACTGCCCAGAGGTTGACCGTTCACCTTTAAACTGAATTGCGTCGCTACGGAGCCGTAGCCCATCGTGGCCGAAGTCAGCTGAAAAGGGGTATTGGGAAGAGCACCCGGTATTTTGAAGGAAATGGTACGTTCGGAGGTAACGTAAAAAATTTCGCCGTACCAGTTCGTCCCGAGGTAACCCGGTTGATTTCTTCGTTTTCGTGGAAAAGATAGTCGTCGTAGCTGGTCAGACTCGTACCCTGCGTAAGCGAGGGGGCCGTCGTCAGGCGTTTCGGCGAACCCTGGGTACTCCGCGTCAGAAAATAATAGGTAGTATCCGTATAAGGATTCAATGCATGGGAAAACCGCCCCGTCAGGGTATCCAGCCGAATTTCGTGGGGGCTTGTTCCGTAGAAGTAAATGCCATCTTCGGCATCTAGCCAACCGTCAGTGTCTCCCGTGATCCAGAGTGCATTTTCCCGTAAATCCCGTTGGCGAGGTATTGCGTTGGGTTGCGGAAGGGCCGCTCCGCCATTTCCGTACAGGCGAAGCTGACGCGGATCGACGGTAGACCAGCCCGCTTTTCGCAGTTGGGCCGCGTCGAGTTTGTATACGCCATCTTTCGTAACCCCGATTTTTAACCAGGAGCCTTCCGCCAATACCGAAGCCTGCCCCTGGCTTTGCAGCGGAATCCAGAGCAGAAGTAGAAGCCCAATAAACGTTTGTTTCATGTAATAACCGAACCTGCACTAATAACGTGAATTTGGCTCAATCCGTACCTCAAGTAAGCGAACCATGCTTCCGCAGGAACCGTATACTGCCGACCATTTTGCTGATCAGTACACAAAAAGCGGGTACGGCGTTTCTGGTGTTTAATAAACGTACGGCCTCCCAGTTCGAAAGACTGATTTTCGGGTACTTCGACAAGTCGGAGCGTCCCTTCCGGATGCTGATCATACCGGCGAAGAGCCTGGTATAAAGGCTGATGCGAAGCTGTGGCCGCTTTAGGGTCACGGGCGTAGTCAAGCAGGGGAAGGAGAATATCAGCCGGAAATATGCCTTCGTTCAGGACGGGTTGTAGTAATTCCCGAAACATTTTTTTCCAGGAACGTCCGTGCGGAGCAACGCCGGTACCAAACCGGATGCAAACCCGCTGATGGGCTACTTCGTGCAAATACGTAATGAGGAAGGCGTAACGGTTCATATTTCCATTGATGGAAATCCGGTGGCCTTTGAGGGAGCAGTAGGCGTAGTCGCCAAATTTACTGCGACGGGGGCGGGTAATCTGAAAATGGAAGGGATGTTGTTGCCAAAGACTCAGACAGTAGGCAACCGTATCCGAAGGCAAGTGTTGGTGTAAGAGCGACTCCATCCTACAAAAACGACAAAGCCTTGCCGTAAGGCAAGGCTTTGGCTTGGTTCCTACCAACGAATTAACGCATCGTGTCAGCAGCAGCCGTATCAGCCGTCATAGCCGTGTCAACTGCAGTCGTCGTGTCAACCGTTACAGCAGCAGAATCAGCAGTTTCAGTAGATTCAGCTTTCTTTTCTTGGCAAGCTGCCAAAGAAACCATTGTGCCTAGGAGGAACAGGGCGAACAATTTTTTCATTTTTGTGATGATTTTAGGGTTTATTGCCGTGGCAAAGTTGGGCTTAGATTTTCAATAAAACAAGTGTTGCTTTAAGGTTTTTTTAAGTTTTTTACTCGATTTCTTACTTTTATCCTAATTAGTCCTATATTTTTTGGATAAAATTATATTTATAGATAAAAAAAACCTTAAAATCCTCTGTAAAGAATTTTAAGGTTTGTCAATAAGATTGGAATTAGCCTTATTCGGGAATGCCTTTGAGATAATCTTTGATTCGGTCGTAAAAACCGGTTGATTTGAAAGTAAAGGTCTTGTGTAGAATATAGTTACTCGTAAAGCTCAGACCCATACCGACGAGCAAACCGCCAAATTCCTTCACGTTAATATTCCGGGCTTTTTCGGGTAGAAAGGACAGCGGAAATTCATAAAAGTAAGGCTCTGGATGCATCACATTAAAAATGTACAAAGCCAGACTCGAACCTCCCAACGTAATAAAGAAGGAAAGAACGGCCACCATGCCAAACTTAACCATCTCACGACGGGTTTGACCGGAACTCTTGGCATCAAAAGCAAATAGTTTGGTTAGCACGAAGCCGACGATGAACGAAACAATGTAACCCAGCGATACAGAAGCGTAGTAGCTCATGTATTCCCGAAAAAAGCCGCCGGCAATGATTTGAACGGCGGCTCCTGTACCGGCTACAAGAAAGTAGGCAATTAAATCACGCGTGTTGAGTAGCTTGGATTTTTTCGTCTCCAAAGGTTGCTGAAGGGTCTGCTTCAAGGGTTGAATGTGTTGTAAAACCTAGAATATGTTCTTCACGAGGTCAGGAAAAACACCCAAAAGAAGTGTTAATGCTGTAGTGAGGAGCAAAGTTAATTTAAATCCGTTGCTAACGATAACCGGATTGTCATCACTAGGTTTTAAATACATCGAAATAATTACCCGAAAGTAATAGTAAATACCCACGCAGGACATCAGTACGGCAATGACTAACAGGGAAGTAAGATTCGCCTCTACGGCCGCCGAGAAGATGAAAAATTTTCCCCAGAAACCTGCGGTCAGCGGAATTCCGGCGAGCGAAAGCATTGAAATCGTCATGACAAAAGCCAGCAGAGGATTGCTTTTAGCCAAGCCATTGAAGGCCTCGTAACGTTCGTCGGCACCCCCTTCATAGAGTTTTTTCTCTGAAACGACCATCAGTACCCCAAAGGCGGAAACGGTAGCCAGGGAGTACGCCAGTGAATAAAACAGAATAGCCGATGGGGAAGCCGAAACATTCGCTACCACACCCAGGAGCAAATAGCCCGCGTGTGAAATGCTCGAATACCCCATCATGCGTTTGAAACTGGTCTGATACGCCGCAGTAATGTTTCCCACGAGCAGAGTCAGTACCGTAACAATGGCCATTGTCTGAGCCCAGAAGCCGTAAGCTCCCCCAAAAGCTACCGAGGCCAGTTTGTACAGAGCCGCGAAGCCAGCCGTCTTTACAACGGTAGACATGAAGGCCGTGAAGATCGTAGGAGCTCCTTCGTATACGTCGGGCGTCCAGAAGTGGAAGGGAGCCGCCGAAACTTTAAAAAGCATGCCGATAAAGAGTAACAACAAGCCTACATACAGCAGGGGCGAAACCGAACCGTAGCGGATAGCAACTTCCACATAGGTGGCAATACCGCCCAGTTTGAAGGAACCCGTAGCTCCGTAAATCATGGCTACGCCAAAAAGTAAGATACCCGTGGCGAACGAACCCATCAGAAAATATTTCAAAGCAGCTTCGTTCGAACGCAGGTTGCGTTTATCCGTACCGGTGAGTACGTACATGGCTACCGACAGTACTTCCACGCCCACAAAAAGCATGATCAGGTTTTCAAAACCAATCATCATCAGGGCTCCAGCTATCGAAAAAAGTAAAATGGCGTAGTACTCAGCTGGGTGCGTATGTTCATCATCGCCCCCGAAAGTGCGGGAGAGACCCACCACAAAAAGCGAGGTAACCAGAACAATTGCTGAGAAGTTAACAAAGAGGTTATTCACCCGTAGCATGTCGCTGAAATACAGAGCCTGATCGTTCCAGTCGAGCGAGTTCAATACGAGGGCTACCAGTAAAAAAAGCAATGTAGCGGGCAGGAGTACCTGCCGGGATTTCAGGAACCCTAAAAACAGGTTCAGAATGCCGAAAATAGAGAGAGAAATAATGGAGAGCATAACGCTGGAAAGGTCACGGGTGTAAAGATCATTTCATGGCTCGCAGCAATTCAGCTACGGCAGGTTCGGTAAGCTTCAGGAATCCGTTCGGGAACAGGCCGATCCAGAAGACAAACACCGCCAGCGGGGCCAGCACCAGAATTTCGTTGAGATTCAAATCGGTAAACTGTTCAGTAACGGTAGTTTGGAGACCGAACATGGATTTTTGTACCATTCGAAGCATATACACCGCTCCCAGAATAATTGTCGTACCGGCAATAATGCCTAGCCAGGTATTGTAGGTAAAGACGCCTTTCAGTAATAAAAACTCGCCGATGAAACCGTTCGTCAGGGGCAGGGCCACGCTACCCAGTACCATGATGATGAAAAACACACTGAGTACGGGTGAATTCTGCGTAATACCGCCAAGCTGAGTCAAATCGCGGGATTGCGTGCGGCTGAAAATGATTTCAACGATGAAAAACAGACCAACGACGTTGATCCCGTGGGCCAGCATCTGAATAAGCGAGCCCTGTAAGCCGTCGAGCGTCAGGGAAAAAATACCCGCCGCCATCAGTCCGACGTGAGCAAACGACGAGTACGCCACCAGCCGCTTCATATCCTGTTGCTGGATCGCAATAATTGAACCGTACACAATGCCAATTACGGCCAGAACAATGGCAACGAGTCCCCATTGTTGTACACCTTCGGGTACGATCGGCAGTACGATACGGATGAGTCCGTAGGTTCCCATCTTCAGCATAATCCCCGCCAGTAACATCGTGGCGGGCGTAGGCGACTCGACGTACGTATCCGGTTGCCAGGTGTGGAAGGGGAAAATGGGCATTTTAATGGCAAATCCAATGAATAAGGCCCAGAAGAGAAAACCTTGTTGCGAAGCTGACAGATTCAGGCCGTAAAAAGCGGTTAGCAGAGAACTATGCGTACCGGGCGTTTGCAGGTACAGATACACCAGTCCCAACAGCATGAACAGTGAACCGAAAATGGTGTACAGAAAGAACTTGAACGTCACCTTAATCCGATTTTCACCGCCCCACAGAGCCGCAATGAAGTAAATCGGAATCAGGGCTGCTTCGAAAAAGAAGTAGAACAAAAACGCATCTTTCGCCACAAACACCCCAACCAACGCCGATTGCATGAACAGAATCAGGGCGTAGAAGGAAGAGGGATTACGGTAACTATGGTTGAATGTCGATAGAATAATCAGCGGAACCAGCAACGTACTCAGCAAAACCAGTAAGACACTAATGCCGTCGATACCGATGGCAAACTGTACGCCCGCGGATTTAATCCAGTGATAACTTAAGGAAAATTGACTCGTTGTATCGGGTTGAAAGGACGCCAGCACGTAAACAGCCAGAGCCAGTTCAGCCAGGGAGGCAATCAGAGCTACCCGTTTGACCGCCCCGCCCCGCAGGGCCAGCAACACCAGAGCAACGAGTAGTGGAATGAGTATGAGAACAAGGGTGAGCATAGATCCGTTAAGTCTTAGTTACCAAAAATGAGCGTACGCAGGCTGTACATGAGTATGGCGGCAATGCCCATAACCATGATGAACACGTAGAACGAAGTAGTACCGGTTTGCAGCAACCGGAATTCATTCGACAGGCCGCGAACGAAATTACCCAGCCCTTCTACGCCGAAACGATCAATCAGGAGTCGATCCGTAACATTGTAGAACACGCGGGAAAGAGCCTGAATCGGTTTAACAAACAGCGAATCGTACAGCTCGTCGATGTAGTATTTGTGATACACCAGCTTGGGTAAACCCGTTATTTCAGCATCCGGAGCAGGTACTGATTTCCGACTAACGTAGAGCACAAAAGCAATGACGATCGCCAGAACGGCTCCGGCTACGGATACACCCATGAGCATGAATTCCGTCGAGTGGTCGAGGTGCGTCTCGGCGAAGGCTTCGGGGTTTACCTGTTTTGAATAAGCGAAGATCGGGTCCAGATACGCCGAGAGTTTCGCCGAACCACCCAGTACGGCGGGTACGTTCAGAAAACCGCCCAGTACGGATAATATCGCCAATACGATCAACGGCAACGTCATCGAAAAAGGCGACTCGTGCAGGTGATGTTCCTGCTCGTGCGTACCCCGGAATTCGCCGAAAAAGGTCAGGAAAAGCAGACGGAACATGTAGAATGCCGTCATCATCGAACCGATTACGGCCATCCCCCACATCAGCGGACTGTGCTCGAAAACATGAGCCAGAATTTCATCTTTGGAGAAGAAGCCCGCGAACGGCGGAATCCCGGAAATCGCAATGGTACCGAGCAGAAACGTAAGGAACGTAATCGGTAGCTTCTTGCGTAAGCCACCCATGTACCGGATATCCTGTTCATTGCTCATGGCGTGAATAACCGAACCCGCTCCCAGGAAAAGAAGTGCCTTGAAAAACGCGTGCGTCATGACGTGGAAGAAGCCGGAAGTATACGCTCCAACGCCCAAGCCCAGGAACATATAGCCTAACTGCGATACCGTAGAGTAAGCGAGTACCTTCTTAATATCATTCTGGAACAGACCAATCGAAGCCGCCAGCAGAGCCGTAATCAGGGCAATCCAGGCGACGAGGTGCAGCGTATCCGGTGCCAGTGTGTACAAGACATTCGAGCGAACAATCATGTAAATACCCGCCGTTACCATCGTCGCCGCGTGGATCAGAGCCGATACGGGTGTTGGACCGGCCATAGCGTCGGGGAGCCAGGTATACAGGGGAATCTGAGCGGATTTCCCCATCGCTCCGATGAACAGACAGAGCGTAATCCAGAAAATACCCTGATCGCCTACACTCAGCTGAGCCGCCGCCGGAAACACGCTTGCAAACTCCAGACTTTCGAATTGATTCAAAATCAGAAAAATACCGATCAAAAAGCCCAAATCACCAATTCGGTTCATGACAAACGCCTTGCGGGCCGCGTAGCCGTACGAAGGATTCTGATTCCAGAACCCAATGAGTAGGTACGAACAGAGACCTACGCCTTCCCAGCCAATAAACATGACCAGATAATTCGAGCCCATGACCAGCAAAAGCATGAAGAAGACGAACAGGTTGAGAAAGGCAAAGAACTTACCAAAGCCTTCATCGTGGTGCATGTAGCCAATGCTATACAGGTGAATGAGCGAACCAATTCCCGTAATAATCAGCATCATAATCAAGGAAAGCTGATCGATCTGAAAGCTGAAGGAAATATTCAGCGAACCAACCGTAATCCAGTCGTACACGGGTATGTGCTGAGCTTCACCCGAAAAATTCAGGAAAAGACTAAGCACCAGGGCAAAGGAAGCGACTACAGCTCCGGTGCCGATGATGCCAACCAGAGATTTAGGAATTCGCCGGAATCCTAATCCGTTAATTAGAAAACCGATAAAGGGCAGTAGAGGAATAAGCAGGGCTAGATTCATAGGGACTGTTAGCCGTTGGCCGGGAATAAAGAATAGACCATCGATTGGAGGCGATGATTAGAAAATTACCACTTCAGTTTATTAAGCAAGCCAATGTCAAGGGACCGAACGTTTCGGTAAATCACGACGATGAGGGCAAGGCCAATGGCTACTTCAGCGGCCGCAACGGCCATAATGAAGAAAACGAATACCTGTCCATTGGGGTCCGAGCGATACACCGAAAAAGCGATTAACAATAGGTTGACAGCATTCAGCATCAATTCAACAGACATAAAAATGATGATGGCATTTCGGCGGGTCAGTACCCCCACAATTCCAATCACAAACAGGGCTGTAGCAAGATAAATGTAGTACTGAAGCGGTATGGTCTGAACAACTTCGGGGATCATGCTTTCGCTAATTGGGTGAGTACGATCGTTTGTTGCAGCAAGGTGACCTGCAACGCATCGTAGGGTTAGGGTATCAAATAGGCTTATGATCCAAAGGAAGACGTTAAAAAAAGAAATTTTTATAAACACCCTTTGAATAGTACTGAGGCAAAAATAGTGGTTTTCGGCAAACCGTTGCAATGATTCAGCCGGTTAAAACGCATTAATTTTGTAGGAGAGCAAGATTTGAGTGGATATTAGAAAGATTCTAGAAAAGGAATTTACCAGCTCGTTTGCAAAAAAAAGAAGGGGTTTGCAGACCTCTGCAAACCCCTTCTTGATGTAAAAAGCTAGTTAACTGATTGATTATTCAGCCAGTACCAGTTGGGAAAGAGCGTCGTTAATCTGCTTCATTTCCTCGCTCGAAAGTTGAATCTGAGCGGACCGAGCGTTCTGAATGGCTTGTTCCGCGTTCCGGGCTCCGACCAATGCTACGGTGATACCGGGCTGCTCAATGGTCCAGCGAATGACTAATTGCGACAATGTCGCCTGTTTTTCATCGGCTATCGGGCGAATTGTATCCAGAAAAGCGTTGATTCGTTCAATATTTTCTGGCTTATAGAACTTCGTAGTGGGGCGGTGATCCCCTTCGGCAAAGGCATGGCCGGGCTTGATTTTACCTGTCAGAATGCCCCGTTGCAAGGGACTATACGCGATAATGGCCGTCTGCGTTTCGATGGCATAGGGAACAACGTCTTTTTCAATCGTCCGCTCTACCATGCTGTACGGTACCTGATTGGAAGCCAGCTTAAGCGTCTGATTCGCTTCTTTCATCTGATCCAGGGAGTAGTTACAAACCCCCGCCGCCCGGATTTTTCCTTGCTGGAGCAGCGTTTGCAAGGCTTCCATAGTCTCATCAATCGGCGTAGTGATGTCGGGCCAATGGATTTGGTACAGATCGATGTAGTCGGTACGCAGGCGACGCAAACTGTTCTCGCATTCTTCGATGATACTATCGCGGGAGGCGTATTTGTAGATGTCCAGTTCCTGTCCGTCGTTGTCTTTGGTATGGAAGGCAAAATCGCCTTTCTGCACATCCCAACGCATTCCAAACTTGGTCAGGATCTGTACTTGATCACGGGAAATGCCCGCCAGAGCTTCGCCCACAATGTCTTCACTAACGCCTTGACCGTAAATGGGTGCCGTATCAATCGAAGAAACGCCCTCGCCAATGGAGGCCCGAATGGCTTCAATGGCTTCTTTGCGGTCGGCTCCGCCCCACATCCAGCCGCCAATGGCCCAGGCTCCAAACGTAATGGCGGAAGCTTTTACTCCTGATTCACCTAATGCTCTATATTCCATGATTCGTACAAGTGTTAAAATAAGGAATTGATCAAAGAATAATGCCTGGAATTACTTCCTGGCGATTCGAGTACTAGAACTAAGCAAGCCCGGCATCGGTTTAGCTGCGTTTACTGTATTTCCCGCAAGTCCAATTGTTGAATCAGGGCGGGTTTCTCCGGCGAAAGCGTGAAATAGACCTGTACTTTTCCTTTTTCGCCTTCCATGATGAAAGCTCCCCGCAGCTGGTTTTCCGGGACCAGTTCGCCCACTTTCACAATCTTGCCGATTCGGGCAAAAAGTTCATCCGAGGCTTTCTTGCGGATGGCTTGTGAATGATCGGGGAAGAAGTTTTCCGCAAAAATGGGGTATTGATTGGCCCGGTTCCAGTCCCGCAGTACCTTGATAATTTCCTCCCTGCGTTGAGCCAGTACCTTCGATACGGGCAGTTGTCGCTTGTGAAAATCGGCCTGTACCCGAAGCAGATCGATGATCTTCGTGTTGAGAGCGTTGGCGTTGGCATACGTGAGGTTCATGTAACTCACCACGCCAATACCGTACTCGGGCAAAATCCGCCAGTTACTGCCGAAGCCGGGAAGGCCTCCGCTGTGTCCGACCGTCATAATATCGTCCGAATCTTTGGTCCAACGTAAGCCATACGCGTAAGCCGTAGCGATGCTGTAGGGCTTACCATCGGCCTTCGTATTGGTAACAAGACTGGCAAAATTAGCGGGCTGGTGCATTTCGCGTACTGAACTCCGGCTAATTGGGCCAGAGCCTGCTTCACTACGAGGCGGCCAGGCAGCCTGATGAAAGGCCATATACTTACTGAAATCTTCAATGGAAGTGATCAAACCGCCCATGGCTCCGTAGGCTCCATCGTGCAAGAGCTTTTCTTCGGACCATTTTTCATTTTCCCAGCGGTACCCGTGAGCCAGTAAGTCAGCCGGTACTTTTGCATATTCCCAGAAGGTCTGCGTCATACCCAGCGGCTTGAAAATGTTCTGGTCGATGTAGGTTTGATAGGGCATTTTTGTCACCACCGTAATGATGCGACCCAGCATGGCAAAACCCATGTTGCTGTACTCGTAAGCAACGCCCGGCGGATTGGAAAGACTGACGCCCTTGTTGAGCATTTTCAGAAAATTCATATCCGAAATAGCCAGTTGCCGATCTCCCCAGGGATTGTCTTCGGGGAAGCCCGCCGCGTGCGTTAGCAGATGCCGAATGGTAATGAGCGGGGCATCTACTGTAAGGGCTGGCGTTTTCTTGAGTTCGGGAATGTACTGTTGGACAGGATCGTCCAGGCGAAGTTTGCCCTCATCCCGTAGCTTCAGTATAGCCATCGCGGTTACACTCTTGCTCATGGACGCAATCCGGAAGAGTGATTTTTCGCTGGCGGGCGTCTTGCGGGCGATGTCGGTGTACCCAAAACTTCTGGTGTGCAGGAGTTGCCCGTCCACGATGATGCCGTAAGCCAGCCCCGGAAATTTATTTTTCTTGAATTCTTCTTCCACCAGTTTTTCAACGGCGGGGAGGGCCTGCCGGATTTTTTCCAGCCGCTGGGCATCGGTAAATACGGCGGGTTCGTAAAGGCTTTGGGCGTTCGACGAGAAAAGCGAAGTAGCCAGTAAGAGGGTCAGGTAGTATTTTTTCATGCGAAGAAGACCAAAAATGAATGGATCGGCTAATCTACGAACTTGCTTTTTCGGATTTGCAATCTGAGAGATGGCTGTTAGGGATTTATAATCCTAGTGAATTAGAAATTCACAACTGGTAGGTTCCAGATTGCAAATCTGGAACAGCAAGAGATTTCAGTTTAGGGTTTTGAGTTTACCGTTTTCAATGGCCGCCGTTGCGGTTTTCAGTCAAGTAAACGCGGTAAAGTTAGCGGGACGGGTTGTCCGTAGCATTT
>NZ_NMPS01000002.1:0-694 GCF_002261125.1 Siphonobacter sp. BAB-5385
GTCTTAATCGTACCTAGTTGGAATTGAAATTCGGGTAAGGACTGAAAAAACGAATCTGTCCAGCCCAGTCTTAATCGTACCTAGTTGGAATTGAAATAACAACTTACCGAAGCCCTCCGTATTTTTCATAGCTGTCTTAATCGTACCTAGTTGGAATTGAAATGAAGATTGATATCATACCCTTTCCTGCCTGGGACCCGTCTTAATCGTACCTAGTTGGAATTGAAATCGGTGTCAATTCGGTTAAAAACTCAGTTTGAAAATTGTCTTAATCGTACCTAGTTGGAATTGAAATCGAAGAAAGATCAGGCTAAAATTATTTTCGATGAGGGTCTTAATCGTACCTAGTTGGAATTGAAATTTCAATACTCGCTGCCAATTAGAACCGGTTTCGGTAAGTCTTAATCGTACCTAGTTGGAATTGAAATTTGATAAAGTATGGAACCCGCTAAAACCCCAGAAAAGAGTCTTAATCGTACCTAGTTGGAATTGAAATCTCCGTTCGGTCGCGGCTCTACGTTCCTTGCGGCTTGTCTTAATCGTACCTAGTTGGAATTGAAATGTTCACGACCGGCATGGATCAGGCTACTCGGCAACGTCTTAATCGTACCTAGTTGGAATTGAAATGGCACCAGCTGCGATGTCAGCCACCGCCTGATAGCGTCTTAATCGTACCTAGTTGGAATTGAAATAT
>NZ_NMPS01000183.1:0-268 GCF_002261125.1 Siphonobacter sp. BAB-5385
ATGAAAAAGGCGGCTTTTCGCGATAGGACGGGGATGGGGTTTAGGCCGTTCTTGAAGTTATTCGACTGTTTTCTAACTACCATTAGCTATCAACAAACCACTAAAACTGCTGTCCACAGATGAAAACCTCTCCCGCCATTGAGCCTTCCAGGCTGGACCATTCCATGGGGCAACTGAACGACCTACGATAGCCGCAAAGCGTTGGGCCAATGCAGGCTGTCGCCACCATGGGATGGCCCCCATGGAATGGTTAGTCGTGGAGAGGTCC
>NZ_NMPS01000184.1:0-5019 GCF_002261125.1 Siphonobacter sp. BAB-5385
GCAATGCGGTGGCCTAAAGCGGGCTGTCGTCAGTCGTGGAGAGGTCCAGCCTGGAAGGCTTCTGGGCTACTAGTCAGCCGTTCCAACGGAACCAGACTCGGTCTAGGTGGATAACGCATCTGTAAAAAGCAAGTTATTAGTTCCTGAGCTATCTATAGGTTAACATGCTTTCGAGACTAAATTCCGTTTGACTCTGCAAGAAATCAATAAATGATTCATTCCATGAAAAAGACTTCTCTTCTGCTTCTGGCGGGTCTGTTCCAACTTCAGGTACAGGCTCAGACGCCGGAGGCGAAAATGAATACCTTCATTACCAAGCTCATGGGCCAGATGACGATTGATGAAAAAATCGGTCAGCTCAATCTGGTGACACCGGGCGGATTTACGGCGACGGGAGCTACGGTTTCCCAAAACGTCGAAGCCAATATTAAAGCGGGTAAAGTCGGCGGCTTGTTCGGTATTTACGATCCGACGCTGGTACGCAAACCTCAGGAACTGGCCGTAAAAAATTCCCGGCTGCACATTCCTCTGCTGTTCGGACTCGACGTCATTCACGGACACAAAACCAGCTTTCCCATTCCCCTCGGCATTTCATCTACCTGGGATCTCGAACGCATTGAGAAAAGTGCCCGCATTGCCGCGACTGAAGCTACCGCGGATGGGCTGAACTGGGTGTTCTCGCCCATGGTCGATATTGCCCGTGATCCTCGCTGGGGCCGCATTTCCGAAAGTTCCGGGGAAGATCCCTACCTCGGTTCGCTCATTGCCAAAGCCATGATTCGCGGCTATCAGGGCACCAGCTTTAAGGAAACGAATACGGTTCTCGCCTGCGTCAAACACTTTGCCCTGTACGGGGCGGCTGAAGCGGGCCGTGATTACAATACCGTGGATATGAGCCGTATTAAAATGTTTGAGTACTACCTGCCGCCTTACAAAGCCGCCATCGACGCGGGCGTAGGGAGTGTGATGACTTCCTTCAACGAAATCGACGCAGTACCGGCGACGGCCAATAAATGGCTCGTAACCGATTTGTTACGCAACCAATGGGGCTTTAAAGGCCTGGTGGTAACCGACTACACGGCCATTAACGAAATGATTGCCCACGGTCTGGGGGATCTGAAACAGGTTTCGGCTCTGGCTTTGAAAGCCGGTACCGACATGGATATGGTAGGCGAAGGCTTTCTAACGACACTCAAACAATCGCTGAACGAAGGCAAGATTACCCAAAAAGAAATCGATCAGGCCTGCCGCCGGATTCTGGAAGCCAAGTACAAATTGGGTCTGTTTGACGATCCGTATCGCTACCTGGACGAGTCGCGTCCGGCGAAAGAAATTCTGACACCTGAGAACCGGGCCTTTGCCCGCGACTTGGCTGCCCGTAGTCATGTCCTACTCAAGAATTCGAATCAGACCTTACCCCTGAAAAAAAGCGGCAGCATTGCCCTGATTGGCCCCCTGGCGGATGATCGGAAGAATATGCTGGGTACCTGGAATATTGCTGGCGACTGGAAAAAAGCCGTAACCGTGGCGGAAGGCATTAAAAACGTAGCGGGTAGCGATGTAAAAATCAATTACGCCAAAGGAGCCAACTTCACGACGGATACACTGCTGATTCAGCGATTGAACGCTCAGAACGGACTCGTAGACGTAGACCCCCGTTCGCCGGAAGTGATGATCGAGGAAGCCGTAAAGGTGGCCCGGCAATCAGACGTGATTGTGGCCGTTGTGGGCGAAGCTCAGGAAATGTCGGGCGAAGCTTCCAGTCGTTCTGACATTGGCATTCCCGAAAATCAAAAAGACTTACTGAAAGCACTGAAAAAAACGGGCAAACCGCTGGTACTGGTGCTGATGAGTGGTCGTCCGCTGACGCTTACCTGGGAAAACGACAACGCCGATGCCATGCTGGAAGCCTGGTTTGGCGGTAGCGAATCGGGCAATGCCATCGCAGACGTTTTGTTTGGCAACTACAATCCTGCCGGAAAACTGACGGCTACGTTTCCCCGCAACGTTGGTCAGATTCCCATTTATTACAATCACAAGAATACGGGTCGTCCCTACGAAGGCGTGTTACTGGATAAATTCAAATCCCGTTACCTCGACGTACCCAATGATCCGTTATTTCCCTTTGGGTACGGTTTAAGTTATACTACGTTCAGTTACAGCGAGGTCAAACTCAGCCAGACCACCCTGAAGGGCAATCAGACTTTACAGGCAAGTGTGACTGTAAAAAACACGGGTAAGTACACGGGCGAAGAAGTTGTTCAGCTCTACATCAGCGATCCTGTCGCCAGTGTAACGCGTTCGGTGAAAGACCTGAAAGGCTTTCAGAAGATCAGTCTGAAACCCGGCGAGAGTAAGGAAGTTACCTTTCGTATTACACCCGAACAGCTCAAATTCTATACTACGGATTTGAAATACGACTGGGAAGGGGGCGAATTCAGTATTCAGATCGGTACCAATTCCAGCGACGTACAAACGGCAAAAGTGCAGTGGGCTAAATAAAACCTGCCGTCATATCAGAAAGGCCAGCCGAAACGCTGGCCTTTTTTCTTTTTGTAGGCTTTCCTCAGCAATAACCCATTTCAGAGCAAACGATCCGATGATTCCAGCAAAAATGGACGCGATAATGAGAAAACGTTTCGTTTCGCTCCGTTCAGCTTTTAAGGCATCTTTTTACAAAAAAAGGCACTCTCATCCGTTTCCCTTCTGTTACTTTTCGATTCCTGAGACGCAACTTACCCATTTGTAGGTATTGCTTTTTTTCTCTTTTTCTTTGAGTTTTGTCCATGTCGCAGCAAAGACAACTAGCCTTTTGCTGGTTCGCCTTCAACCTACTTTTCTGTCATACCTCTAGCATTTCCTGTTAAAACTATTTCCACGTTTTAGGATTTCTTACTAAAACACGGCCTTTTCGAGTATTATTTTCTGTATTCTTTTATTTATCGCCCCTTTTTTATCATTTCCTAACCATCAAGTGTTTACAAAGCAAAAGCCCTGGTTACCAATGGTAACCAGGGCTTCTTTGGGTTACTAAAAACCTTACGGTTTATTGGAATCAACGACAATACGCTTGTCCCGATTCACCAGTTCCCAGGCTGTATAGAAGACCAGACGGGCCGTTTTCTCAGCCTTGTCGAATTGGATTTTTTCCACGTCATCCGTCGGGCGGTGGTAGTCATCGTGGACACCGTTGAAGTAGAAAATAATGGGGATTTTCTTAGCCGCAAAGTTGTAGTGGTCCGAGCGGTAGTAGAAACGGTTTACATCCTTCGGATCGTTGAACGTGTAGTCCAGATCCATCTTGATGTACTTCTTGTTCGCTTCTTCATTGATAGCGTGCAGTTCCGAAGACAGCTTATCGGAGCCAATCACGTAGATATAATCCGGCTTGCCTTCGTGGGCTTTGTCCACCCGGCCAATCATGTCAATGTTCAAATCGGCAATGGTGTTTTCCAGCGGAATCAGCGGGTGGTTTACATAGTATTCCGAGCCCAGCAGCCCTTTTTCTTCACCCGTTACGGTCATGAACAAAATGCTGCGACGCGGACGATTGCCCGCTTTAGCCGCTTTAGAGAAGGCCTCGGCCAATTCCATCACGCCAACCGTACCCGAACCGTCGTCATTGGCTCCGTTGTTGATCTGCCCATCGGGCGAAATGCCGATGTGATCGTAGTGAGCCGTCACCACGAGTACTTCGTTTTTCTTGTCGGTACCTTCCAGAAAACCAACGACGTTTGACGTTTCGATGGGCGTCTGTTTCTCCTCAGCTTTCAGCGTCAGGGTTTTCTTGAGATCAGCAGGTTTCGTCTTCCCCGCCATCAGATTCGCCAGTTGTGTATCATCAAGACCCAGCATTTCCTTCGCCAGTCCCTGCTTCACCTGTACGGACAATAAGGTAGATTCCGGACGTTTTTCATCCTTGAACGTCAGGCGATTCATCCGGGGTGAGTACGCCCGCATCCGACCATAAAGTTTATCCGTTTGTTCATCGGCACCCGGAGCAATGGTCAACACACAACGCACTCCTTTTTCCTTCAACACGGCCATTTTCTTACGCGTGGCTTCGGCGTTACGGGGTTCGGCGGCGAGCAGTAGAGCAGCTTTGCCATCCAGGTTTAGCCCATTCAGGTCTTCATCCGTTCCGTAACCGACCAGTACGATATCCAGGGTCTCTTCTTTGGAGAAATTCCCCGACCCCGTTACGTAGAAATCTTTCAGTAATTCTTTCGTACCGCTGGGGGTCTTCAGGTACACATCACCCCAACCCAGTTCAACCAGCTCAACGGGTTGTAGGTAGCTCCCACCGGGACCAATACCCTTTAAACCCAGACTCTTAAAGTGGTTGGCAATGTATTCAGCCGCTTTGTGCTGACCGGGCGTTCCGGTACCGCGACCTTCCAGTTCGTCGGAAGCCAGGTACGAGAGGTGTTTTTTAAGATCTTCCGCCTTGATGGTCTCGGCGAATTTCGTTGGATTCTGAGCCTGAGCGAAAGCCAGCGGACTCAAAGCCAACAACGTAAGCAGTTTTTTCATGAAGTGAATAGAATGGAAATCAAACCCTTAAAGTAAGCGAAAAACGCAGGTTTTTATTGCAAAAAGCGATCAAAGGTTAAAATGAAGTGCTGTCAAGGCATCTATGATTCATTTTGCTTGGTTTTCTCTAGGATTGAAAAGGCTATTCTTCGAAAAAAGCCCGATAATTTCTGAATGGCAGAGTTTTTTAATCTGTATGAATAGGATTTTAATAAAGTATTGATTTCATAAGAAGAGCCTTTTCATTTTGTGATTGGAAGTATTGCATTAAACGAAGACCTGTTTCGTCCCGCTGAGAAAGCTGGTCATTTAGTCCATATCACGAGTAAGACGGGGTTCGGTTTTATGTCCTCCATGCAGGTATTTGACTGTCTTCTAACACCACCAACAACTATTAATAAAAGCTGAAAACCCCTCCCGCCCGTAAGCAGCGGTGGCCCAGAGCAAGCTGTCGTTAGTCGTGGAGAGGTCCAGCCTGGAAGGCTT
>NZ_NMPS01000185.1:0-7875 GCF_002261125.1 Siphonobacter sp. BAB-5385
CGCTACGGACTTTTTAGTTGGTAGGCTGTGCCTACCGGGCTGTACCGAGTTCTCCGCATTACGGGGCTATGCACATTGAACCCCTCCGGGGTTGACCTTGACTGAATAGAGAAGCCACTGGTAATGTAGCCCTCGTACAAGTATTTGTAACAGTCCCGACGATTGTCAAAAGCCCTACTTCACCACATCCAGAAACTTCCGCGGAATGGCCGTTTCAAAACGAAGTTGCTCGCCCGTAACCGGATGCTGAAAGGCTAGTACCCAGGCGTGTAGGCCCAGTCGATGGATCGGATCGTGTCTTGACTCGTACTTTTTGTCGCCAACGATTGGGTGACCAATACTCTGGAGGTGTACACGAATCTGGTTCTTGCGACCCGTTTCCAGTTGTACTTTCAAGAGGGAAAAACGAGCGTTTTTCTGCAGAGTTTCGTAATGCGTCACGGCCGTTTGACCGCGTTCCGGATTTTGGGTCACGTACACCATCATGGACTTTTCACTTTCCACCAGATTGGTATTAATGACACCCGCCGACTGACGCAGTACTCCCGCCACCAGAGCCAGATAAATTCGTTCTTTCGTGGTAGACTGCCAGGATTCCTGTACTTTCTTCTGAATGGCTTCACTCTTGGCGAACATCATCAGGCCTGAGGTTTCACGGTCCAGGCGGTGAATGATGAAAATCTTGTTGCCGGGCTTCTTGGCTTTTACGTGCTCGCTCAGTAAGTGGTAGGCCGTACGGCGTTTTTCCTTCTCCGTCGCCATGGAAAGTAGGCCGGCTTCTTTCTCAATGACGATCAGGTGTTCGTCTTCGAAAACGATTTTCAGACCGTCATACTTTCGCTCTTCGGGAGCTTTGGCCCAGCGGACTTTTACTTCCTGTCCCGGTTGTAAAACGTAGTTGTACTGAAACGTAACTTTCCCATCTACCAGTACCTGCTTGTCCCGCAACAGGGACTTGACGTTATTGCGATTCTTGGAAGGAAACTGCTTCAGTAGGAACGTCATCAGTTCTGCCGGCTCAGCAACAGCAAAGCGGGTATCTTCTTTCTTTTCGTATGGATTTTTCTTCTGCATGAATTCGAATTCTCAAAAAACGAGCAACAAAGGTAAGAAGAAAGAACCGCCTGCGTTTCAGCAGCGAAGCACTGAACTTCTTGTATATTGCACAGAATTGGCTGACTCGCCGATTTGGCCAGTGAGGCAACCTTATGGATAAACTTTTCGTTTACTAGTCGAACTAATCAAACTCCTTATCGCATTTGATCATGGTAAAACTCATGCTTATGTTAGGAACCTTACTAACGGGCTTATTTGCCGATAAAAACGAGGCAGTGACCCGTCCGGAAAACATGGTGCCGGCTAAACAAACCCTGTACGATTTCAAGGTGAAGTCACTGGATGGCAAAGAAGTAGACTTGTCTAAGTACAAAGGCAAGAAAGTGATCATTCTGAATACGGCTTCCAAATGTGGCTTTACGCCGCAGTACGCCGATTGGGAAAAATTCTACGAAGCCAACAAAGGTAAGGTAGAGGTACTCGGTTTCCCTTCCAATGATTTTGGTGGTCAGGAACCCGGTTCTGAAGAGGAAATTGGAGCTTTCTGCCAGAAAAACTATGGCGTAACGTTCCCCATGTTCTCCAAAGTAGCCACGAAAGGGGCCGAACAGGCTCCGCTGTACAAATGGTTGTCTACGAAAGACCTGAACGGCTGGAACGATAAAGTGCCGACCTGGAATTTCTGCAAGTACGTTATCAACGAAAAAGGCGAACTAACGCACTTCTTTGCTTCCAAAGTGAAACCCGATAGTCCGGAGTTTCTGGAAGCGATCAAGTAATCATTGCTTTGAACGAACGTTCTGCCGCTGCCAGCTCTTTTGCTGGCAGCACGCATTTTGGGCAAGTCCGGTGAACGCTTACTTTTGTATCCCCTTTGTTTCCTGAACACCAACAGAGCGTCCATACCGAGACACTTTTATTAAACTCCGCAAGCATATGCGTTCCTGGATTTCGGCAGCCCGCCCCCGTACCCTGCCTCTGTCCCTTTCCTGCATCCTGATGGGCAGTTTTCTGGCCGCCGCTCAGGGTGGTTTTCGCTGGTCCGTTTTTGGTCTGGCCGTCCTGACGACCGTTCTGTTGCAGGTACTTTCCAATTTTGCTAACGATTACGGAGACAGCGTTTCGGGTCTCGACAACGATGAGCGAAAAGTAGCTACGCGGGCCGTACAAACCGGTGCCATCACCAAAGAACAGATGCGTACGGCCATCCTTTCTTTTTCGGTACTGACGCTAGCGTCGGGCCTATGGCTGCTGTATATCGCCCTCGAAGGCGGTACGGGCCAGGAATTCTGGTACTTTCTGGGCCTGGGCATTCTCTGCATCATTGCGGCCATTACGTACACGGTTGGAAAACGACCGTACGGGTATGCCGGTCTGGGTGATTTGTCGGTACTGATGTTTTTTGGTTGGGTAGGTGTGCTGGGTACGTACTACCTGCATACCCGTTCGCTCGACTGGAGTATTCTGCTGCCCGCCACTAGTTGCGGCGTATTTGCGGTAGGTGTACTGAATATTAATAATATCCGGGACCTGGATAACGACCGTCGAAACGGAAAAAATTCGATTCCTGTCCGGCTGGGAGCCGCTCGGGCGAAAACCTATCACTGGCTGTTGCTAAGTACAGGACTGGTATGTGCGGCGGCCTATGTCATTCTGGAGCATCCCAACTGGAGCAGTTACCTGTTTCTGCTCACACTTCCGCTATTCTGGAAAATAGCCAGTGGCGTACAGAAAGGACAACGACCCGAAGAAATTGATCCGTATCTGAAACGAATGTCGCTTTCTACGCTTTTGTTTGTCATTCTCTTCGGAATCGGGCAGTTGCTTTAATGTCTAAAGATGGCTGGAAGCAAGCTGAGCAGGGGTTGAGTAAAAGGCGTTGTAAAATGGTTTGCTTCCTTTTTTTCATCCGAAGAATATACCTTTGTATACCCATACCAAAACAGTCAGCACTACCTAGCTAATGAAGATACCTATAGCGTACACATTTAAATCTGCTTGATGAAAAGACATTTCCTTGCTATTCTTCTGACGCTTTTCTGGGCGTCAGAACTGCAAGCCCAAACCCCGACCGAGTTTTTCAGTCGCGGGTTGCAAAAGAGTAAAACGAATGATTACAAAGGTGCCCTGGCGGATTTTAGTCAGGTCATCAGTATGACGCCCGAAAACCCGCAGGCGTACTATAATCGAGGCTTGTGCAAAGCCCTGCTGGACGATCATCCGGGAGCCATTCAGGATTATGATCGGGCCATTTCCCTGAAAGCTAATTATTACGACGCTTTGTTGGCTCGGGGTGATAGTCGTTACAAACAAAATGAATATCAGGCGGCTCTCAATGATCTCAACAAAGCTGTAGAAATGGATGCGACGGATAGCCGGGCGTACCTCAACCGGGGTATGATTCGGAGTAAGCTGGAGTACTACCAGGCAGCGATTCAGGACTTTACGAACGTAATTGAACTGCAACCGGAAAACATTCAGGCTTATTATGCTCGCGGCTTGTGCAAAAACAGGCTGGGTGAATATCAGGCAGCCTTGAAAGATTTAACCCACGTAAGTCAGCTCAATTCGCGACTGCCGCAGGTATACCTGGCCCGGGCCTTTACCTATACCAAACTTTCGAACCCTAAAGCTGCCGTGGCCGACTATAATACGGCCATTACCCTGGATCCCGAAAACGTGGATTCGTATTGCCAACGTGGTTTCGGGAAGTATCAGGTATATGATTACAAAGGAGCCCTGGCTGATTTTGAAAAAGCCCTATCGATGGATGCGGAAAATGCGATGGCGTTTTACGGCCGGGGGCTGGCCAAAACCCGGACCGGAGCTTCGAAAGAGGCCATCGAGGATTTGACCCGGGCCATTGAAGTAGATAATGTGCTAGAAGCTAAACCCGTATACGGAGGAGCGATTTCCAAGAACGTGCTGGATAACCTGCGGAATGCTATCGTGGATAACAGTCGGATGCAGGAATTTTCGAACGAACGGGCTGAAGCGTACGAAGTGCGGGGAATGAGCAAGTACAAAATGGGCGACGCCCGAGCCGCTATTCTGGACTTATCGAAAGCGATTGAATTGAATCCGATTTATCCGGAAGCGTACTTTCACCGGGCCTTGGCTCGCTCAGCTATGAATGAACAAGCAGGGGCCATCCAGGATTGTTCCAATGCCATCCGTTTCAATGCCGCTTATGCCGAGGCGTATTACCTGCGGGGCCTGATTCGGCACAGCCAGGGTGATGAAAGCAAGGGATGTATGGATTTAAGCCGGGCCAGTGAACTAGGCTACAAAGCCGCGGCTCCCGCTCGCAAGCAATACTGCAAATAGCAAACCGGTTAAAACAGAAAGTCGCAGGTAGACCCCGGATATGATTCGGGACTTACCTGCGACTTTTTACTTTTTAATAAGCGACTACTCAAACCGTAAGTGTTTCACGGAACCACCTGACTGAGCCAGTTCTTCCAGCGAATCAATGCCAATTTGCAGGTGCTTTTCGACGAACTGAGACGTTACCTTCTTATCGCTTTCTTCCGTTTTAACGCCCTCGGGAATCATGGGGTTATCGGATACGAGTAGTAAGGCTCCGTGAGGAATCTGATTAACGAAACCTACTGCGAAAATCGTAGCCGTTTCCATGTCTACGGCCATCGCACGGGTCTGTCGGAGGTACTCTTTGAATTTTTCGTCGTGTTCCCAGACCCGACGGTTGGTCGTATATACGGTGCCTGTCCAGTAATCCATCCCGTTCTTCACAATCATGGATGATACGGCCCGTTGTAACCGGAAGGAGGGGAGAGCCGGAATTTCGGGGGGCATGTAGTCATTACTCGTACCTTCGCCACGAATGGCGGCAATGGGCAATACCAGGTCACCTAATTGCGTATGTTTCTTAAGGCCGCCACATTTTCCCAGGAAAAGTACGGCTTTGGGATGAATCGCCGAAAGTAAATCCATGATGGTTGCCGCTACCGGGCTACCCATACCGAAGTTAATGATAGTAATTTGGCCCGCCGAAGCCGTTTGCATGGCTTTGCCAACCCCACGGATTTCTACGCCGTAGCGTTCCGCGAACATTTCAACGTAATTGTGGAAATTAGTTAGTAGAATATACGGACGAAATTCTTCTAAGGGAGTTCCTGTATAACGAGGCAGCCAGTTGCCGACAATTTCTTCTTTCGTTTTCATAAGCTATAATGAGTCAATCGGACAAGTATAAGTCATACGATTGATTGGGGTATTAAGAAATAGTAAAATTTGGCAAAAGTACTAAAAAAATCTGAATCTGTTAAATTATTCAAGTCGATTATGGTTAACTTGAACTTGCCCGCCTACGAATATCAGCTTCGGGAGTGGGAAGGGCTGACGCAGATTTTCTGTGGATTGCGGAAAAATGGCTGGTACTGACGCCCGAAGAATGGGTGCGTCAGCATTTTGTGGCCTTGCTCGTCGGGACGTACGCGTACCCGAAAAGTTTATTGAAAATTGAAGGTGGCCTGAGTGTATACAAGACCGCCAAGCGTTCCGATCTGGTGATGTACGACCGGGATGGTCTGCCTTTTTTACTCGTAGAATGCAAAGCTCCGGAAGTGAAAATCACCACTCCCGTGCTGGAACAGGCCCTGCGGTACAATCACGTCATCAAGGCTCCTTATGTAGCCCTGAGTAACGGCATGGAACATTTCGTATTTCAACTGGATCCGGCAGGGAAGTTGAGTCGCCTGACGGATTTGCCCACGTTCGGGAAAAAGGATACGGACTGAACCTTTGCAGGAAAGTATGGTACTTTAAGCATACCTGTGCAGAGGACCGGCAACGTATCTATACTGTTTAGCAAGAATACGTTTTTATTATTGACAGGTTAAAGCCTCAGGGCCTAACTTAGTTGCTGAAACAAACGACAACGAGTTTTGCGAGTACCCCATACCCGCAGGAATCTATCGGTTTTGATTATGCCATCATCAACGTACGAATATTTAGGTACCAAGCAAAAAGCTCTTAAAATCAACCTCGACAAGCGAATTTATGGTTCGTACGCCGAGATTGGAGCTGGACAGGAAGTCGCCGCGAATTTCTTTAAGGCCGGTGGTGCTTCGGGTACGATTGCCAAAACGATGTCGGCCTACGATATGACCTTTTCCAACGCCATTTATGGCTGGAAGAAAGTGGCCGGTACGTCGTCGAAAGCCGACTCATGAAAATGCTTCGGCACGAATACGATCTGCTGATCGAACGATTGGATCAAAAGCGGGGAGCAGACACCTGCTTTTTTTCGTTTGCTGATACGGTAGTCGCGTTGAATTACCACAAGACCAACGAGTCGCACGGCTGGGTTGGCTTACGGTTTCAGCTCTCGCCGCAGTCGGAGCCCAATGATGTGATTATTCACGTTCGGATGCTCGACAACGACGCTATTCTGCAACAGCAGGCATTGGGTATCATCGGGGTAAACCTGATTTACGGGTGTTATTACTACCACCAGATGCCCGAAATTCTGCTACGTTCGCTCATGGATGACCTGACGACCGAACGGATTGAAATTGACATGATCCGCTTCAACGGCCCGGATTTTAAGAAAGTCGATAACCGGTTGATGAGTCTGTATCTGGTGAAAAATGGTTTTACCAACGCGGCACTTTTTGGACCGAACGGACAAAACCTGCAACCGGCCGATACGCTATATAAAAAGCATATTGCGGTAATTCGGGGACGGTTTCGGCCCTTTGCATTGGTGCATCAGGATATGTTACAGAACGGCGTAGCCAGTTTCTGGAAGACCCCGAAGTAGATCCTAACCGGGTGGTCGTACTAACGGAGCTAACCCTGCAAAACCTGCGGGACGGTGACGATATCAACGAAAAAGACTTCCTGGACCGGGTTGACATTCTGGGGAAACTGGGCCTGACGGTCATGGTTTCCAACTATACCGAATATTACAAGCTGATTTCCTATTTGGCGAAGCTGACCAAGCTGAAAATCGGTCTGATTATGGGTATACCCAACCTGGAATTCATCTTCGACGAACAGCATTACGCCAACCTGCCGGGGGGAATTCTGGAAGCCTTTGCGACGCTCTTTAGCCGGAAAGTCAAGTTGTACGTGTATCCGGCCTTGCGGCCCGACGGCACGCTGGCCAACTGCTTCAAATTTCAGTTGCCCTTCCAGCTCCGGGATTTATTCAGTTATCTGATTTCCAATAATAAAATTGAAGACATTCGAAGCTTCAACAAACTCAACCTACACATTCAGTCTGATCGCGTACTATCGATGATCAAGGCTGCCGAAGAGGGTTGGGAACAGTACGTACCCACTGAAGTTGCGGCGATGATCAAAGATAAATGCCTGTTTGGTTTCCCATGCGTCGTGTACCCGAAAGAGGAAGAACCCGTGGAGAGTGCCAACACCTTTTTCACTTCGGAAAAAGAAGATACGCAATAAGGTAGTTTTCCTACAAAGCGAGAAGGCCGGAAGTCAAACTTCCGGGCCTTCTCGCTTTGTAATCATTTAATTATGTCGCTTTAAATAGACCGGGTTCGGTACTCCTTCCTAGCTGGCTAGTAGCCTATAAGCATTCCATGCCGGGCCATTCCACGCCTAACGATAGCTTGCTACGGGTCACTGCGTTGCAGCTATCGCAGATCGTTCAGTTGCCCCTATGGAATGGCTCAATGGCGGGAGAGTTTTCCTCCGCTAACATAGTTGTTGGTTATTATCGAATTGGTATCGTCGACGGCATAAACCCGAACCCCGTCCTATCGCGATAAGCCACCTACTTCCTCAGCAATGCGATGGCCTGGAGCAAGAGGAAGTGAGTGGCGTTCG
>NZ_NMPS01000186.1:0-19764 GCF_002261125.1 Siphonobacter sp. BAB-5385
TGATAGTTGATAGTTGATAGTTGATAGTTTTACGAATTATTTTTCTTTTTTGCAAGTCAATTACCTCTTTTTCATCTGGTTATCAGTATATTAAAAACCTCCCGAAAGCTTGGTGTTTTCTGGAGGTTTATTTTGACAGGGTTTATTCATGGGTACCCATGGGTTGTACCCATGGCTAACGACATTGAACCCCTTCGGGGTTGGAGCTTACCATTCCCGAAGAGGTTCAATGTCGTTAGCCACGTACAAAATTCGAAGCGGGTTGTCCGTAACGAATGCTACAAACAACCCGCCCCGCTATCTTTACCGGTTTTACTCTAAACTCTAAACCGCAGCCGCTCTCAACTCTCTCCCCTATACCACCTTCACCAGATGGTTTTTCTTTCCTTTCGCTACCAGTAAATATTTACCCTGTAACAATTGGAAATCAGCAGGCTGGTTGGGATCATTTACTTTGGTTTTGTTCACCGATACGGCATTTCCCTGAATGGCCCGGCGGATTTCTCCTTTCGATGGATATACCTGAGCCGTAGCCAGCAAGTCCGTTACGTTCGGAGCTGCTTCGTAATCAGCCAGCGAAATTTCAGTGGCAGGCACGCCGTCAAAGATCTGCACGAAGGTCATTTCATCGAGCGACTGAAGCGTTTCCAGCGTTCCTTTGCCGTAGAGTACTTCGCTAGCCCGAACGGCCGTTTCGTAGGCTTCCGCGGAGTGTACCCGCGTGGTTACGTCCTGAGCAATCGCTTTCTGGAGAATACGCAAGTGCGGAGCCTCGGCATGCTGGCGTTCGAGTTCTTCGATTTCTTCTTTGGAAAGTAAGGTAAACACCCGAATCAGGCGTGGGCAATCGGCATCAGCGGCATTGAGCCAGAACTGATAAAATTGGAAGGGACTGGTTTTTTCCGCGTCCAGCCATACGTTTCCGCTTTCTGACTTACCGAATTTGGTACCATCGGCCTTGGTTACCAGTGGCGTGGTCAGGGCGAAGGCCCGGCGTTCGGTTTCTTCTTCGTTTCCTCCTTCTTTCCGGCGAATGATTTCCGTTCCCGTTGTGATATTTCCCCACTGATCGGAACCACCCATCTGGAGTTTTACCCCCTGGGTTTTATACAAATGGTAAAAGTCGTAACCCTGTAATAGCTGGTACGAAAACTCCGTAAAGGAAATACCCGTTTCCAGACGTTTCTTTACCGAATCTTTTGACATCATATAGTTGACGCTCAAAAATTTACCTGCTTCGCGTAAAAACCCCAGAAAGGAAAAATCCTTGAACCAGTCGTAGTTATTAACGATCTCAGCTGAGTTTTCACCGGAATTAAAATCCAGGAATTTTTCCAGTTGTTTCCGAATGCCATCCTGATTGAAACGCAACGTTTCTTCCGATAAAAAACTACGTTCAGCAGCCTTAAAGGAAGGATCGCCAATCATCCCCGTAGCTCCGCCCACCAGAGCAAACGGTTTATGGCCCGCCCGTTGCAAGTGCACCAGCAACATAATCGTAGCCAGGTTGCCAATGTGCAGGGAAGAAGCCGTCGGATCAAATCCAATGTACGCCGACGTCATTTCCTTCTGGAGCTGCTCTTCCGTACCCGGCATCATGTCCTGCAACATACCCCGCCAGCGGAGTTCTTCAATAAAATCAATTTTCATGTTATTATTCGCCCAATATGATGTATAAATATGCGTACAGAGCTACCTCCTTAAGCGATTTCTCAGTTTACTGTACCACTTGTCTATCCTTTTCCCAGTCACCATTTTAGCAATCTGAAACTTGGTTGCCGTGGAATACTCGTCTGGATGATAATGTTTAATCATATACTCACGAGCCTGCCGCTCTATGTCTTCATAAATGAACCGATTATTGTCAGCATCGTTGCCATTGCTAACGGCACTAAATGGAGCATGATCAGCGTACTCTTCGTAATAGAAATTCTGAAATTTCAGCCCGTGTAAATACGAATACCGGAACCAGGCCGCTGCCGTATCGCTACCGTCCCACACACCTCCGAAATACGGCACTGGTCCATTAGGAATGGTTGATTGCCGGTATAAGTCAACGTTTATTAAACACGCGTATTCATTAAGACGGCATTCGGGTAAAGGGTGTACAAAGCCTTCCTGTACTAACTTACGATCCCTCTGTTCCCGTGGCGTTGGGTATTCATCCATCTGCCTGAGCAACTCTTCCTGCGTGGGCTTGTATTGCTCGAATGTTTCGGGGTTACATTTTTTAGCGAAAAAAGCTGAACAATTCCAACATTGTCCGATTCGTCCCACTCCTACTAAATTATCTGAAGTTTCCGCAAACCGCTGTAACATGGGCCCAATCAGGTCCCGACGGTACAGCATGTCATTATGACAAATCAATACATACGGTTTATCCGTTTTTTCCAACGCATACTGGTAGCGAAGGCTTAATCGAATTGCTTCATCAAGTCCGTTAGGGTTAACATCAGACATCCAGGGAACGAAGCGTTCCGGATAAATAATAATCACTCCCTGTTTTTCAAAAACTTCCTTGATCTTGCACACACCCTGCCAGGCATCCTTGTAGGGCTGTTTTTTCTCAATACTTAAGTAAATTTTATCTACGTAGCCCCGACTATGCTCCAGTAAACTAAACAGCGTTACCATCGTCTGATAAGGCTTTCCGTAGTAGCTAATAGCAATATCTACTTTTTGCATCACACGCTTAATTTTGGCGGAAATTGAATTAAGGTAGTAATACGGAAGAATCACCATAGCTCAGGAATCGGTACTGCTGATCCAAAGCTTCATCGTAAATTCGTTTCCAGTCTTTTCCTACCAGGGCAGCAATCAGTAATAATAAAGTCGAACCGGGCTGATGAAAGTTGGTAATTAGACCCTGACACACCCGAAATGTATAACCGGGGAAAATCATAATCTCCGTTTCCCCTACGATTTCCTGCCGCTGTTCTGCTTCCATTTTTTGTAGAATGGCCGCTAGCGACTCGTGTACTGTAGGGAGTTCGGTGTACTGTTCATGCACGAATTGCGGAATTCGGAAACCCTGCTCCAGCGAAGCGTATTCATCATGAATTAACTGCACGCCTAACCAGTACATGGATTCCAGCGACCGCATGGAAGTAGTACCTACCGGAATGATTCGGTTTGCCGCTTGCAGGTGTTCCAGATTACTCCGCGTGATCACCAATTGTTCCCCGTGCATCTTATGCTCAAGGGCATTTTCTGTTTTTACGGGTTGAAAGGTACCAGCTCCTACGTGCAATGTAAGAAACTCCCGCCGGACGCCTTTTGCCTCCAGTTCCGCAAAAACGCGGTCGGTGAAGTGTAAGCCCGCCGTCGGAGCGGCTACGGCCCCTTCTTTTTCCGAATACACAGTCTGATACGTCTGTTCGTCAGAAGCTTCGGCTTCCCGCTTTAAGTACGGCGGCAAGGGAATTTTCCCAATGCCCTGTACAACATCCACAAACCGTACAGGCACTGACCAGCTCAGACGTACCAGCGACCGTTCCGTATCCGTCAGTTCGGCTGTCAGTACCACGGCTTGCCCGTCAATTTCTACTTCTTTCTGTAAGCGTTCACCCGCTTTCCAACGCTTCCGGTTACCAATCATGCATTCCCACACGCAGGCCTGCGTTTCTTCCATAACCACGGGAATCACCGGGCTGGGTTCGACGGGATGAAGTAGAAATAACTCGATCAGAGCACCCGTCTGTCGCTGAAAATGTAATCGAGCCGGAATAACCCGTGTATTGTTGAAGACCAGCAATGTATCACTGGCTAATTCTTCAGTCAGACCACGGAATTGTCGATGCTCAATGGTTCCCTTTCGATACACCAACAGGCGGGATTCGTCCCGTACGGGCAAGGGGAAGCGGGCAATCTGTTCGTCCGGAAGTTCGTACGTAAAATCGGCAATGGGAAGATGCTGCATCATTGCTTAGTCTTTAACGGGACTCGTCAGCAACAGTCGCAACGGAATGTATACCGCCCATAGGACCAGTAAAAACGTAGCGGCTCCCAGTACCCAGTTAAACTGCATCAGTGTAGGCGTCTCCGTGAGAGCTTCCGCCGGATTAATCAACGCCAGAATATAAATGGAAGACCCAAGCAGGACGTTTACTACGGCCGTACCAAAGTTCATCCATTCTCTGATGATGGAGTTGAGCTGTTTGCGGTAGAACATCCATTTGATGGCTCCCGGTAACTTAATGAATCCATCGGGCAGTTGTGGAAACAGGCGTCCCATCCACAGAAACAGCACGTTAGAAATCAACATAACCCCGGCAGTCACATAAAAAATGGCATCTTTTGAATAGGTGGCAGCCGTTTCACTCGAAGGCGTTAACGCAACGGGTACCTCCGGTGGAAGTTGCTGGTACCCTAAAAATAAAGCCACTATAAATCCTAGAATGGATACGTATCTCGCAACTTGAGAAGTCAGAAATGGAATAGTCATTTGATGAATGGTCGTCCCCAGCTTATCGACTGCTCGTTGGGTCAATGCTGGTTTCGGGCCGCAAAGTTACGACGAACTCGCCGTTGAGACAGGCTTTCCCTTCGAAAAACCTTTCAAAAGCCCCTTGGCCTTGACCAAAGTACTTGTAGATCAGAAAATGTTGGAAATTTAATAATAGTTGTCAAGACAATTAATTTTTACAATCCGAAGTCTTGGCTTTCCTGAAAACCTGTAGCTTTGCAAAAAGACATTCCGGGTACCGGACAGGCATGAAGATTTACACCAGAACGGGAGATCAAGGCACCACCGCCCTTATTAGTGGACGTCGCCTTTCCAAGGCAGATGCCCGCATTGAGGCCTATGGTACCGTGGACGAACTGAACAGTTACGTGGGCATGGTTCGGGATCAGGCGGTCAATGCTTCCCGACGAGCGATTCTGAAGGAAATTCAGGACCGGCTTTTCACCATTGGTTCCCACCTGGCTGATGATCCGGAACGGCATACCAGCCGCCCCCTCCCCGATTTATGGGATTCGGACGTTACCGTATTGGAAGAGCAAATGGACGAAATGGATGCCCAGTTGCCTTTATTACGTCAGTTTGTATTGCCCGGCGGTCATCCCTCCGTGTCGTTTGCTCATCTGGCTCGTACGGTTTGTCGACGGGCCGAACGTCTGGTCGTCGCCCTGAGTGAACTTTCACCCGTTGAGCCGATTATCATTCAATATTTAAATCGGCTGTCGGACTATTTTTTTGTACTTTCCCGCCACATGGCTCAGGAATTACAAGTGGAAGAAGTAACCTGGGTCCCACGAACTTAACTTCCGCACAAGCATACGTCTTAACTTTTTTAGTCATACTACGTTGTAACCCTCTGGCACCATGATTGACACACTGCCCATAGACATTCAAAAAACTGCTCAAAGCCGGATTGCAGAATTAAACCTCGATCAGTTGACCTTTGGGCACACCTTCGCCGATCACATGTTCGTAGCTGACTTTGACGGAAAAGAGTGGACGGATTTACGGATCATTCCCTACGGCGACATGCTGTTCAAACCTGCTCTGATGCCCCTGCATTACGGACAGGCAATTTTCGAAGGGATGAAAGCCTATAAGTCCGCCGAAGGTGAAGTGCTCATCTTCCGTCCGCAGGAGAATGCGGCCCGTCTGAACAAGTCGGCTCACCGCCTCTGCATGGCCGAAATTCCGGAAGACGTTTTCATGAGCGGCCTGACCGAATTACTGCGTCTGGACTCGCAATGGGTACCGCAGCGGGATAATTATTCGCTGTATATCCGGCCTTTCATGTTCGCTACGGATGAGTACATCGGCGTATCTCCTTCCAAAACGTACCGATTCATTATCTTCAATTGCCCGGTAGGAGCTTACTACTCGAAACCCGTGAAAGTGAAAGTCGAAACGGAATTTGTACGGGCTGCTACGGGTGGTACCGGTGCCGCTAAATGTGCTGGAAACTACGCAGGTTCGCTATATCCGGCCAAACTGGCTCAGGAAGCTGGGTACGATCAGTTAATCTGGACGGATTCAACCGAACATAAATACGTGGAAGAAGCTGGTACCATGAACTTTATGTTCGTAATTGATGGTACGCTGGTTACGCCCGCCGTGAGCGACAGTATTCTGGACGGCATTACGCGGAAATCCATTGTACAGATTGCCAAAGACTGGGGAATGCCCGTTGAAGAACGTAAAGTATCCATTGCCGAACTCATCGAGGCTTTGGAAAGTGGTCGCCTGACGGAAGCGTTCGGTGCAGGTACGGCAGCGGTCGTATCGCCGATTTCAGTCATTGGCTATGAAGGGAAAGACTACGATTTACCCGAAATCAAATCGGATAATTTTGCCAATCGGGTTAAAATCTACCTGGATGACATCAAGTACGGTCGCGTAGCTGATCCGCACAATTGGGTATATCACCTTTAATACCAATCTTGTATGTCTACGAAAAGAAAGCTCACCGTGTGGTGGGCTTTCTTTTTTAATGATTCGATTAACTACTTATCTTCAACCATGAAAATTCTATCTTTTCTAGCCCTATTCCTTTTCCTGAACGGGCAGGCTGATGCTCAGCACTTCCGGTTGGAATTCCTTAAGGTTTACAACCTCAGTGATTCGGCGTCGCTTAAAAATGACCCCTACTTTGGTGGATTATCAGGCATTGAATACGTGCCTAAACGCGGAAAATGGTATTTGGTAACGGATGGGGCTGACTCGACGCGTCAGAGCTACCTGTTTGAGTTTGACTCCCTGTTCAATTCCCAGACCTATAAACGCTGGAAACTCGATAGTGTCCGGAGTGCTGAATCCATTCGGGCCAGTCGTACGGACTCGTCCTTTTATCTTTCAACTGAATTAGGCGAAGGCAGTACCTACGGACAGTTTCTCCGTTTAAGAAAGGACAGTACCGTTACACAGCTAGGTACATACCAGGGTTTTCGGGATAACAAAGGCTTTGAAGCCATGGCGGTAGACTCAAGTCAGGTTCTGTGGAGCGTTAGTGAGTGGCCCCAAACCTGCCGCGATCGGTATTGTCAGGTGACGGGTTACAGCTTAATTACTGGAGATACGCTAGTCAGAGCCCTGTATCCGATCGATACCGTATCCTGTGGATTTCCTGATAACGGTGTGTCCGAGATCCTACTGGCCCGTGACCGTCAGTTGCTATTTCTGGAACGTTGCTGGACGGGCGAACGCGATCAGAGTAACTACGCAATCAATCTTTTTACGGCTTACATTCCCAAGCTACAGCCGGGGCAGGAAAATACGACCAATATTTTGGAAAAAAATCCCGTTTCTGTTAACTGGGGCGGTATTCACCTCGACAACATAGAAGGGATGAGCTGGGGGCCTATCATCAATGGATTTCGAACGCTAGTGTTAGTTTCGGATAATAACTTCAATAAGTTCGACCAGAAAAAAGCCCCTGAGCACTGGCAACAATCACAGCTGATTTTTCTAAAGTTAATACCCGATTAACTAAAAAGCGGAAGATGGACGGTCCATCTTCCGCTTTGGTTTATAGAGCATCTTCCCGCTCAATTCGCTGCCAAAAAGCCTGAATAGCTTCCAAACATTCATCCGGTTCTTCTATCATTCCCATGTGTCCGGCTTTTTCCAGGATTAATTGACTCGTATTTTTCGCCAGATGGGTTTGTTCCAAAGCTTCCTCCGGTTTGACGGCTTTGTCCTTCATTCCTATAACGAATAGTACCGGATAATTTGCCTGCTGGAGAACCTGCCGCCGGTCAGGACGATCCATCATGGCCTGCATACCGGCTTTCAAAGCGGCCGGGGGTATTTGAGAAACGTGCGTGACGTGTTCTTCCAACTGACCCGGATGACTCGCTGCGTACTCATCCGAATACATGTTCTTGACAAAGGTTTGCAGAAAGGCCTCTGGACCTTTTTCTTCAATAGCAGTGATGTTTTTCCGACGGTTTTCCTTTTTCTCTTCCGTATCGGCGTACGAAGTAGAATGGAAAAGTCCCAGACCCGCGATGAATTCGGGGTGTTTTTCAGCCAGAGCCAGGGCAATATACCCTCCCATCGAATGTCCAATGATTACTCCTCTTTCCACGCCCTGAGCAGTCAGTTCCTGGTATACTGCTTCGGCGTATTCATCAATACTAGTCAGATCTGAACGCGAAGCGTAAGTGGGGGTAATGACGTTTTTATTGGGCCAGAAGGCCGCCTTGATCGAATCCCAAACTTTGACATCTTCGCCGTATCCGTGCAATAAAATCAGTGGTACAATCATCGTTTAAGCGGTTTAAGGTACATCAATGTTTTGTGGCCTGTTGAGTAAAAGGAGATGCCACAAAAAAATAATCCCGGAAAAAAGCTGAAGACTTTCTTCCGGGATTAAGTGTTACTGAGGTATGATTACACGTTATCCAGCAAACCAATCAGCAGAACAACAGCACCGATAATCATCATCACCAAACCAACAATCTGCAGGGCATATACTGGGATGATCAGGAAAATCAAACCAACCAGCAAGAGGATCAGACCAATTTTAACGTTGCGATCCAACGCGTTCGTTTTCTTGGTATCCTTTGCTTTCGCCAACTGCTTCTGAACTTTCTTCGTAACCATTTTGGTCATGAATTTTTCCGTTGCAGTTGCTTTGTTAGCCGTTTGCAGTTGACCACTGGCGGCATTCTTCTGAATTTTAGCCAGTTTCTTCTGTACCATCAACGCCTGCTTTTCGTACTTGGTGCCTTTGGTTTGGGCAACCAGACGCTCTGAAGCACTTGCCAACATTTCTGGTGTTACTTTGGGCAGGTTCACCGGTTTTTCCGAAGCAGCCGGCTGATCGGTAGCCTGGGCAACGGCTTGTTCCATTACGATGGGTTCCGATACGACAGGAGTTTGGATTTGGGCGGCGGGCAGAGAAGCAGCTTTCGTTGATACTTGATGCTCGTACGCCGGTGTAGTCGATTTTTGGAAAACAGCGGTTGAGTTTCGATTACACGAAGTAAGCCATAACATCGACCCGACGGCCGATAGGAGTACGATTTTACGCATAGGGAAAGTTGATTTGGATTTTTTACTGAGACCGCAACATCAAAAAAGGATGCCCCCTATGAAAGTGAGGCATCCTTTTTAATATGAAATCAAGTAATGTTGACAATAATACCCTAATTGGGGAAAATCGAGCACTGTAACCTAAACTACTGATGATCGTTAGTGCTGTTATGCCACCTTTTTCATCATAAAGAAAGCCGAACGCTCAAACTTCTCACGGGCATAGCTCAACGAAATGGTAAACTCCTGAACACCTTCTTCGGAAGGCAGATCAAACATGGCGTCGGTCATGATGGCTTCGCAGATTGAACGCAGTCCCCGGGCACCCAGTTTGTATTCATTGGCTTGCTCAACGATATACTCCAATACGTCATCTTCGAACTGAAGCCGGATTCCTTCCATATTGAACAGTTTTTCGTACTGCTTGGTCAGGGCATTCTTGGGCTCCGTCAGAATCTTCCGAAGCGTCAGTTTATCCAAGGGATCGAGTGAGGTTACTACCGGCAGACGACCCAGCAATTCAGGAATCAATCCGTACGATTTCAAGTCCTGCTGATTCACCATCCGGAGCAGTTGCTGCGATTCCAGAATACGAGACATGTGATCGTCCTTCGAGAAACCAATGGGTCGCGTGTTGAGGCGTTTGGAGATATGACGTTGTACACCATCGAACGCTCCACCGCAAATGAAGAGAATATTCTCCGTATTGATCGGTACGAGCTTTTGCTCGGGGTGCTTACGTCCACCCTGAGGCGGTACGTTCACAATCGAGCCTTCGAGCAGTTTCAGCAAGGCCTGCTGTACGCCTTCGCCCGAGACATCACGGGTAATGCTGGGATTGTCCGACTTACGGGCAATCTTATCAATCTCATCAATGTAGACGATTCCGCGTTCAGCGGCCTCGACGTCGTAATCAGCCGCCTGTAATAAACGACTCAGGATACTTTCGACGTCCTCCCCTACGTAGCCGGCTTCCGTAATCACGGTGGCATCAGCTACGGCGAAAGGTACCTGAAGGATTTTGGCAATCGTGCGGGCCAGGTAGGTTTTACCCGTACCGGTTTCGCCAACCATAATTACATTCGATTTTTCGATGTAAATATCGTCATTGTTCTTCTGCTGTTGTAAACGCTTGTAGTGGTTGTATACGGCAACACTCAGTACTTTTTTGGCGTCGTCCTGACCAATCACGTACTGGTCCATGAACCGCTTGATTTCCTGAGGTTTGGGTACTTTTAATAGTTGAAAAGGTTGATTGGTTTCTTTCTTCTTGGCGGCGGGTTGCTTTATGCCTAGTTCTTCCTGTACCAGCTCCCAGCCCTGTTCAATACAAAAGTTACAGATCAGGGCATCCATGCCCGATAATAATAAATCTACATCCTTCTTTTTCCGCCCACAAAACGAGCATGAACTAGCATCCATTCGCATGTCCTTCCTAAAGTAATTATTTCAAAATCGTTGATACGCTTTATTTTTTCTTCGACCACCGGATCAGCGGTTGTTCGATTTGCTGATGCAGGTACCAGCTCAGCCAGAAAATCAGCACCATGAGTACTATATCCGCCATTCCTAACATCCATACCGAACCCCAGCCGTTGAGGGTCAGTAATTTATTGGCAAAGATAATGAGCGGAAAATGCAGCAGATAAATCATGTACGAGGCATCGCCCAGGTGAATCAGCAACGACGGAACCCGGTATAAATGGCCCCGATCCGCTTCAACGGCTCCCCATACGATAAGCATAGCAGGTAAACCCAGGGTCACTGCCCGCGTAAAGTCACCGCCCGTTCGGGGTGCCAGGTACAAGCCCGCCAATACACCTACCAAAATTAACAAGCCACTTTGGTTTATGCGAAAATGCCGATGCAGATAATAGACGAAAACCCCAAAGGCAAACTCCAGATTGATTGGACTTAATAAGAAAAATCGAACAAGTCCAGTTCCCGAATCGCCCTCGTACCAGTAAATATATATTCCGTTGACCAGTGTGGCGATCCCCACCAGGCCAAGCACCCAGACCATACGCCGGGAAATCAGTAGTAAAGCAAAAAGGAGATAAAAATAAATTTCGTGTGAAAGCGTCCAGGTAACGGCGTTGAGAGCGTAGTGTTGCGGGAACAGTACGAGCGTCTTGAGTACCTCCGACCAGGTAAAGGGATAGGGAATGGTAATGAGTGAATGACTGAGGTGCTGAAAGCTCCATACAACCAGCATCAGCGGTATCGTAAGTAACCAGTACACCGGATACACCCGATAGAATCGCTTTTCCAGATAGGGCTTCAATTGCTGAGGCTGGTCGATGTACGCTACACTGGTATGAGCAATGATGAACCCGCTGATTACAAAAAATAAGTCAACACCCGCATAGCCTAGCGTAAACCAGTCAAACAGGAACGTTTGATGATAGGTACGGCTAATGTTTTCAGTAATGTGATACAGGGTAACGAGGATTGCCGCTACCGCCCGCAAGCCCTGAATGGAATTATATCGAATGGCTGACTGGGTGGATCGTGCAGTAGTGATGGGCAAAACACTCATTGAATGGATAAATCGTCTTTTTCTATAGGTACGCAGACGCTAGGATTTTCGCGGCCAGAGTCAGAAAAATTTCTTCCGAACGTTTTGCCGAATAGCCGGGAAGGCATCACAAAACCCGCGTACCTAGACTAACGCTGTACATGACCTGTATACATACAAAGGTACGTAAAAAATCCCCCGTCCTTCAGTGAAGTCCGGGGGATTCGGGTAAAGTAATCTACCATTGATTATTTATCGCGGTACAGAACCTCGTCGATCAGGCCATAGGCCTTCGCTTCTTCAGCCCGGAACCAGTGGTCACGATCCGAATCTTTTTCGATTTGTTCAGACGTTTGCCCCGTATGCTGAGCCAGGATTCCGTACAATTCGTCACGGAGCTTCACGATTTCGCGGGCCGTGATTTCAATGTCAACCGATTGTCCCTGAGCACCACCGCTGGGCTGGTGAATCATCACCCGGGCGTGCGGCAGAGCCGAACGTTTTCCGGCCGCACCACCGGCCAGTAGTACTGCTCCCATCGAAGCCGCGAGGCTCGTACAGATCGTGGCTACATCCGGGCGAATGTACTGCATGGTATCATAAATACCCAGACCGGCGTATACCGAACCACCGGGTGAGTTAATGTACATCATGATGTCACGCTTCGAATCGGCTGATTCCAGGAACAACATCTGGGCAACAACAATATTGGCAATGCTATCGTCAACGGGCGTACCGAAGAAGATAATGCGGTCAGCCATCAAACGGGAAAATACGTCTACTTCCCGGAAAGGCATCGGACGTTCTTCGATCACCGCCCGCGTCATATTTTCTACGTAATGACCAGCCGTTCCGCCGACGTGTTGCAGGTAACGATCAACCGATAAACCGTTCAGGCCGCGATGATGGACGGCGTATTTACGAAATTCTTCAGCGTTCAACATGTAATTAGCGTTTGTATTGATTTTATGTTCTGTTTCTTTTTCTTTGCCGGAACAGAAACGCACGAATCTGAGGAGTGTACGTTAAAAAAACAAATCCACCTGCTTTAGCCTTAGGATTTCTGCCATTCTGTCCGACTCGGTTCTGTCAATTCGAACGGGTACAAAGTTGATAGCTCTGTTCCAGAAATGACGTTGAAATTTCCGGGAATTCATCGGAATAACTTGAGAAGACCATGAAAGTTCACGAAAAAATACGACAACTACGGTTGGAAAAAGGCTACTCCCAGGAAGTCATGGCCGAAGAACTCCAGATTTCTACCACTGCTTACGGAGATGTCGAACGCGGGAAAACGGAATTGAGTTTAAGTCGCTTAGAGCAGATTCTACGCGTTTTTGGTACGCCCCTGGAGCTCTTTTTCGTGACTTCTTCCAGCGAAAAACTACAGGTTGAAAACGACAAACTGAAGCTGGAAAACGAAAAGCTAAAACAGGAAAATCAGTACTGGCGGGAGAAATTTGACGAACGCCTCCTGACGGAACTGTACCGAATCGGAGCCGCTACGCATCGGGAGCGGATTGGGTTTAAGTAAGGAGTTGGAGCGGTTTGAAGCGTTTAAGGTTTGAGTGGTGTTTGAAGTCTAAACGATTTATTGAGGCAGCACCTTATGGCTTCTGCCTTTCTACTGGCTGGTCATTCCAAACGAAAAAAGGTTTGAAATTCGAAGTTAGATTACTTCAAATTTCAAACCTTTTCAACGTCAGACCATTTTTTCAAACCTGAAACAATGGTCAAACTGCCAAAGACTACTCAGCGTCCGTAACGCCTGCTTTCGCTTTGAATGTATCTACGTCGATTTTCTCTACGTTCGGCTGGATCTGGGTCAGGATGAAGTCCATCGTTTTGCCACCGTACACCCGGTTGAAAACATTCATGTAATTCTGTCCTTTGTTCTCCTGCAGATAGTTCTGAGCTACTTTCTTGATTACATCGCCCATACCGTTGTCATCACCGTAGATACCGAACTGCTGACGTACCATCGCTTCAGCGTAGGTATTCACATCTTCCGTTTCTACTTTGATATCAGCCGCTTCCGCTACTTTATTGCGGATCAGCGTCCAGCGAAGGTCACGAGCAAATTTATCGAAATCCTTTTCTACTTCTTCAGCCGTGATTTCACCCTGATTGGTTTCGATCAACCACTGCTTCAGGAATTCGTTCGGCAGTTCAATCTGAACATTGTCCAGCAACGTTTTCTGAACTTCGTCACGCAGCAGGAATTCAGACTCACGCTTGTAGTTTTCCTGAACAATTTCCAGTAACTGAGCTTTAAATTCTTCTTCGGAAGAAACTTTACCGGGTCCGAGTACCTTGTCGAAGAACTCCTGGTTCAGTTCAGAATCCTGGTTACGCGTAATGTCTTCGATCGTAAATTCGAATTCGCCTGAAAGATCTTCACGGCCCGTAGCCAGTTTCAGACCTTTTTCGTCAGCGAATAATTTCTGAATATCGAACGTGAGTACATCGCCTTTTTTCTTACCTACAAAACCAGCAAAAGCTTCTTCCGTCAGTTTGTCGGTAGGGATGGCTGATTTTTCGCTGTATTCGCCCTGCGTGAACGTGCCGTACACCAGATCACCGGCAGCGGTTACTTCTTCCACGTGAGCGTGCTCGCCCATACGTTTTTTCAGATCAACCAGCGTATCGTTGTATTCTTTATCCCCTGCCTGAATTTCGTAGGAAGTAATGGCAGGAAGTTTTGTGAAATCAACGTCGAAATCAGAAGCCAGACCCAGATTGTAAACGAATTCGAATTCTTTCTGGCTGTCCCAATCGATTGCGTTCGCTTTTTCGCGATCCGGCATCGGATCACCTACGACCAGCAGTTTTGATTCCCGCAGATAGTCGTTAACGGCTTTGGAAAGCGTTTCGTTAACTTCATCTACCAGAATGCTTTTTCCGTACAGACGCTGAATTACGGAAGCCGGTACTTTACCCGGACGGAATCCTTTCAGGTTAGCCTGTTTGCTATATTCTTTGATCTTCTTGTCTACACCAGCCTGATAGTCTTCCGGCGTCAACGCAATCTTTAAAGAAGCTTCAGTAGTACTGCTTTTGTCGAGCGTGATGTTCATAATGAGTCTTGAATCGTATTCCGTATCTGAGCTGCGTTACGCTTCAGTGACAAGTCCAGATAGTGAACGAATACGGAAATGAATGAATGGACTTTTAAATTGAAAAAACCCTCAGAATCAGGGACTCTGAGGGCTAAATCACCTGCTGCACTCAGCATCGGTTGTTTTTACGTACGGACGGGGGGACTCGAACCCCCACGCCTCACGGCACTAGATCCTAAGTCTAGCACGTCTACCAGTTCCGCCACGTCCGTAAATCGTCCGCTTTGACGATTTGATTCCGTTAGGCGACCAAATCCTTCAAATCGGAACGCAAAGGTATGTCATTCCTAAGCGATAGTCAACCCCTGCGACAAGATTATTTTTCAAGTGTAGAGAAATCAAAAAATCTACCCGACCAATTCCGGGAAAAAGCCGCTGAAATTCGATATTATTTATCCGCAATATTTGGTAAAACTCCCTCCTTCTTAGTATATTTAATTTTACAATGTTTCATAAACGGGCATTGTTTCCTTTTCCCTCATTTGAAGAGGCTTCTCTTCGCTAAATACATACCCATCTTCAATCCCATTTGAATTCAGGGTACAATGAGTACAGTGGAACTTACGATTGATTTAGAGGCGGAACGCCAGGAAATACTGAAACGCTACCGCAAATTATTGCGGACGGCCAAGCCCTTCTTGAAGGATAATGATGCCAAACTGATCAAGAAGGCCTTTACCCTAGCCGCCGACGCCCACAAGGATATGCGGCGTAAAACAGGGGAACCGTACATCTACCATCCGATTGCCGTCGCTCAGATTTGTGTGGAGGAAATCGGGCTGGGTACTACTGCTATTATCTGTGCCTTGATGCACGATGTGGTGGAAGATACCAGTTATACGCTGGATGATATTGAGAATCTTTTTGGTCCGAAGGTCGCCAAGATTATTGACGGCCTTACCAAAATTGCGGGTATTTTCGAGCAGGGAGCTTCCGCCCAGGCCGAAAATTTCCGTAAGCTCTTACTTACACTTTCCGAAGACGTACGGGTAATTCTGATTAAGCTGGCCGACCGCCTGCATAACATGCGGACGCTTAGTTCGATGAGCCGGGACAAGCAGTTAAAGATTGCGTCCGAAACGACGTATCTCTACGCTCCCCTCGCCCACCGGCTGGGCTTGTATACGATCAAAACGGAGCTGGAAGATTTGTATCTCAAGTACGCCGAACCCAAGATTTACAAGGAAATCGCGGCGAAGCTTAAATCTACTAAAACACGTCGCCAGCAATTCATCCGGGAATTTGTTCGGCCCATCGAGCGGGATTTGAAGTCGGAAGGCATGCACTTTACGGTAAAAGGTCGCCCCAAGTCCATCCACTCGATCTGGAATAAGATTAAAAATCAGGGTAAAAGTTTCGAGGAAATCTACGATCTCTTTGCCATTCGGGTCATTATCGACTCAACCCCTGAGCAGGAAAAAGCCCTGTGCTGGCGGGCCTATTCCATCGTTACGGACCATTACCGGCCTAATCCCGAGCGTCTACGCGACTGGATTTCAAATCCCCGGGCTAATGGGTATGAATCCCTGCATACGACAGTGATGAGTAGTTCCGGTCAATGGGTGGAAGTACAGGTACGGTCGCGGCGGATGGACGAGATCGCTGAAAAAGGATACGCCGCCCACTGGAAGTACAAAGGCAACAATACGAACGTTAACGAAGGAATTGATGCCTGGTTAAATCAGGTTCGGGAAGTACTGGAGCACAATGACAGTTCGGCCATTGAGTTTATCAATGATTTCCGGGGGCATTTGTTCCAGGATGAAGTGTTTGTGTTCACGCCTAAAGGTGATCTGAAAGTATTACAGGCGGGCTCGACAGCACTGGATTTCGCCTACTCCATTCACTCCCACATTGGTTCGCACTGTCTGGGAGCGAAAGTAAATGGCAAGCTGGTTGAAATCAGCCATGTACTCAAAAACGGCGATCAAGTAGAAATTCTGACTTCCACCAAGCAATCTCCCCGCGAGGACTGGCTCAAATTCGTCATTACGACTAAGGCTCGGGCCAATATCAAGGAAGCCCTGAAGGAAATCAACCGGCAACACGTCACTGAAGGACGTGAGCTGGTGGCCAAAAAGCTGAAAAACCTGGGCATTGAACTGTCTTTTGACATTACCAATCAGTTACGGGCCTATTTCAACGCCCGCGACCCAAATGATCTGTACTACCGGTTTGGGAAAGGCTATCTGGGCGTAGAGGAGATTAAACGCTGGAAAGCCGCCCGCGATGCTCACAAACGGGCTCAGGAAGCAAAGAATACGCTGGCCGGAAACATTGAAGACAGCAAGTCGATCGTTAAGGAATTAAAACGGGTTCACGGCGATCGCCCGGACTCCGACATGTTACTGATCGGCGAGGATATGGACAAGTTTGACTATACGCTCTCGGCCTGCTGTAATCCCATTCCCGGTGATGAAGTGTTTGGTTTTGTGACGGTTAATGAAGGAATCAAAATTCATAAAACTACTTGTAAAAATGCCCGTGAGTTACTATCCACGCACGGTAATCGGGTCATTAAAGCCAAGTGGTCGAGTCAGTTAGTTGCTTTTCTGGCGGGTATTCGCATCAAGGGTACCGACCGCGTGGGCTTGGTTAACGATGTGACAAAAGTGATTTCGAAAGAGCATAAGGTCAATATGCGGTCGATTATCGTGGATACCAACGAAGGGGGAATCTTTGACGGAAAAATTAAGTTATACGTCCACGACACTGAACACCTGAATACGCTGATTTCCAAGCTTAAAAAAGTAAAAGGTGTTTTTGAAGTACTCCGGTTTGAATATTCCGAAGTATAACATCAATTTACTCATTGATTCATCCAAACTACCATTGAACGGGCTGTAATGAATCTAAATTCTGCAGGAGTTTATCTTTCACTGAGCTAAACTCCTGTAAATGCCTTTTCTTTGCAACTTATTCCGAAAACAATGCCTCTTAACGAATCGAGTTTTACGACGGTGAGGCAGATCTTCACCGCGTTCCTGGAAAATAAAGGTCTTCGTAAAACGCCCGAACGTTTTGCGATTCTGGAAGAGATTTACTCTCGCGACGACCATTTCGACGTAGAAGAACTCTACGTTTCCATGAAAAATAAAAAGTACCAGGTTTCACGGGCTACGGTCTACAACACCCTCGATGTACTGGTGGAATGTAACCTGGTCACCAAACACCAGTTTGGTAAAAACCAGGCTCAGTACGAAAAATCCTACGGCCGCCGGCAACACGATCACCTGATCTGTACGGATTGCCACCACGTAACGGAATTCTGCGATCCCCGGGTGCAGAACATCCAGAATATGGTAGGCGATATGATGCAGTCGAACATCATGCACCACAGCCTGATTTTTTACGGATCGTGCACGAAGCCTAATTGCGAAAATCGAAATTCTATGCTCACGGGCCAACCCTTTGCCCTGACAAATGAATAAAGACTTATGACTCAGTAACGGCCCCCTCCCATACCGCAGGGAGGGGTTCTGTATTCTATCTGAGTTTCTTTTACATTTTAATTACTACCAATGAAAGTTGACGTATTGCTGGGCCTTCAATGGGGCGACGAAGGCAAGGGAAAAATTGTGGACGTACTGGCTCCACAGTATCAGGTGGTTGCTCGTTTTCAGGGCGGCCCAAACGCGGGGCACACGCTGGAGTTTGAAGGAAAAAAACACGTACTTCACCAGATTCCTTCGGGTGTATTCCGTTCGGAAGTGCTGAACATTATCGGAAATGGCCTCGTGCTGGATCCGATCGTCTTCAAAAAGGAAATTGAAGGCCTAAGCGAGAAATTCGGCATGGATCTGACCAAGAACCTGCTGATTTCGAAGAAAGCTTCCCTGATTTTACCCTCGCACCGCCTGCTCGACGCCGCTTACGAACAAGCCAAAGGGGATTCTAAAATTGGCTCGACGCTTCGTGGTATTGGCCCTACGTACACCGACAAAGTGTCGCGGCAGGGTTTACGCGTAGGAGATGTACTTTCTCCCAACTTCCAGGCGAAGTACAAGCAGCTGGTCGATACGCACAAGATGATCTTAGGCTTCTATAATTTCTCGTACGACCTGACGGAACTGGAACAACAATTCTTTGATTCCATCGAGTTTTTGAAGCAGTTTGAACTGGCCGATACCGAGTACGTCATCAACCAGGCGATCAACGAAGGCAAAACGATTCTGGCCGAAGGAGCTCAGGGTTCTTTGCTGGATATTGATTTCGGTTCCTATCCGTTTGTAACCAGCTCGACGACGATGGCTGCCGGGGTTTGTACCGGTCTGGGTGTAGCTCCGAAGAACGTCGGTGAAGTATACGGTATTTTCAAGGCCTACTGCACCCGTGTGGGTAGTGGTCCTTTTCCGACTGAACTGCACGACGAAACGGGCGAACGTATTCGTCAGGAAGGTCGCGAGTTTGGTGCCACTACGGGACGTTCGCGTCGGACGGGCTGGCTGGATTTGCCTTCGCTGAAGTATGCCATGATGGTGAACGGTGTTACACAGCTCATCATGATGAAAGTGGACGTGCTGAACATCATGGAAGAAATCAAGGTTTGTACGCACTACCAACTGCCTGACGGCACGGTAACGGAACAGATCCCGCACGACATGAACGATATCGAGATTACACCAGTATACAAAACGTTCAAAGGTTGGCAAACGGACCTGACCAATTTCCACTGCTACGATGAATTACCTGCCGAACTGGCCGAATACATCAGTTTCCTGGAAGAAAATCTGGAATTGCCCATTAGCTTTATCTCCACGGGTCCTGATCGGGAAGCAATCATTCACCGGGAAGCTCAATTGAGCGTATAGTTGTTTTTAGTTGACGGTTATTCGTTGATCGTTTTCAGTAGTTAACCGTCTTCCTTTTAAAACAGGGTTACTTCGTATCAAAAACGCAGTGACCCTGTTTTTTTATGCCCTATCCGCAAGGCTGCCAATGATATTGACGATACTGAACCCTTGCAGACCACCTTCGAAATCCGAAAAGTAAGGGACATCGCGTCACAAACGCGAAACTATTGACGCCCCAATCATTCCATGACGGTTGAAAATTGGTTGAGCAGGGTTTGAACTATCCAACCCCGAAGGGGTTCAATATCATTAGCCCCGTATGCAATGCGGGGAATCGTC